>DASSWY010000236.1:0-3056 GCA_035704325.1 Microcella sp.
CCTTGCGCGAGCAGTCGCGCGCGGCGACCTCGTTCGCGTCGAGCGCGGCGCCTATGTCGCGAGCTCTGTCTGGGCTGACGCGCGACCCTGGCAGCGCTACCGACTTCGGTGCCTCGCCGTTGCTCGAGCTCGTCCGGACGCCGTTCTCTGCCACGCGGCCGCCGCAGCCATCTGGGGCGTCCCCCTTCTCGGCAGCGCGAGACGCGTCGACGTCCTGGCAAGCGGGCCGGAGGCCGGGCGCGTGTCGGGCAACCTCCACTATCGCGGCACGCGGGCTCCGCACGCCCACATTGTCAGCGTTGACGGTGTTCTGGTCACTGATCGTGCTCGCACTCTGACGGAACTCACGAGCCGAACGTCCTTCGCGGAGGGCGTTGTCGTCATGGACTGGGCGTCTGGCCCCGGTTCGGACGGCCGAAGCCCGCGCGTTCTCCCGCGTCTGATCCATGAGCGCGCGGCCGAGCTTGAGGTAGTCCGTGGTGCTCGCCGACTCTCGCAGGTACTCGCGTTCGCGGATGGGCGAGCCGCGTCCGCGGGGGAATCGCTGAGTCGGGTCCGCATGTTCGAACTCGGCTTTGCCCTTCCCGAGCTGCAGCACGAATTTCGCCTCGACACCGGTCGACGTGCGGTGACCGACTTTCGCTGGGTGGATGAGCGCATCGTGGGCGAGTACGACGGAATCGCCAAGTACCGCGCCGCTGAGTTTCGTCGGGGTCGAACGCCGGAGCAGATCGTGGTGGAGGAGAAGCTTCGTGAGGATGCACTTCGACGGCAGGGGGAGGGAGTCGTTCGGTGGATCTGGGATGACCTGTGGGCGCCGCGGCGCTTCGCGTCACTTCTCGTTGAGCAAGGGGTGCCACGGGCGTGAGCGTGCGGTGTGCGGGGCGTGGGAAACCCGCAACACCGTTTGTTTGGTGCGATACCGCGCGTTCGAACGCGCGGTATTGCACCGAACGCGCGGGCGTGCCGCGCTGCGAGGCCGTGGGTGGGGGCCTCGGGCCAGGCCGAAGGCGCGGTCGTGCAGTGGGGTGGTGCCGCGGGCGGGGGCTCGGCGTGGGGATGGCGGTGCGACGGCGGGGTGCGCGCGCTACCGTCGGGTGCGTGAGCGACACCCAGATTCTTCGGCAGGACGACCCGCGCGTGTCCGAGCTGCTGGCGCAGGGCTACCGGCTGGTCGGCGAGAGCTGGGGTGCGAACCTGCATCTTCCGACCACGCCCGACCTCTCGAGCTACGCAGCCCGCGTCGACGCGATACGTGCCCGTGGCATCGAGCTGCGAGAGCTTGACGTCGCGTTCGCCGATGCGCTCTATGACCTTGAGGTGGCAAACAACGCCGACTACCCGTTCACGCCGGCGACGCACCAGGCGCTGCCGACTCGCGCGAGCATCCGCGCGTTGTGGCGAGACGGCAAACGCGTGTTCGGTGCCATCGATGACGGGATGCTCGTGGGCGCGATCGTGTGGACTACGGCAGGCGATCGGGTCGACAACGACTTCGCCTCGGTGCGGGCGTCTCACCGCGGCAGCGGCGTCGCGTCGGCGATCGCCGCGCTGTCAATCGTCACGCTTGCAGAGGATGGTGCCCGCCACATCACGGCGGGCGGGGCGGCCGTCAATGCGGCGAGTCTTGCCCTCGTGCGCGCCTCCGGCTTCGAGGTTGACGAGCTGTGGGGCAGCTACGCGCGAGAGTAGGCCGGCCGGCCGCGGCGGCGCCCGCCCTGCCGAGCGCCCGTGCCACGCAGCGCTCGCACCGCTCAGCGCCCGCCCGCTGGCGCCCGCGCCGCCTCGCACCCGCCCGATAGGCTGGGCGGGTGATGGAGATCGAGATCGGGCGGGCCAAGCGGGCGCGGAGGGCGTACTCCTTCGACGACATTGCGGTGGTGCCGAGCCGCCGCACGCGTGACCCCGAGGTGGTGTCGATCAGTTGGACGATCGACGCCTTCACGTTCGAGACGCCCGTCATCGCGGCGCCGATGGACTCGGTCGTCAGCCCGGCGACCGCCATCACGATCGGCCGCCTCGGTGGCCTGGGCGTGCTCGACCTCGAGGGCCTCTGGACGCGCTACGAGGACGCTGACGCCGAACTCGACCGCATCCGACAGCTCGACCCTGCCGCGGCGACGGCCGAGATGCAGCGCATCTACGCCGAGCCGATTAAGCCTGAACTGATCCGCCAGCGGCTGGCCGAAATCCGCGAGGCCGGTGTGCCGGTCGCCGGCGCCCTCAGCCCGCAGCGCACGCAGGAACACTTCCAAGATGTGGTCGACGCCGGTGTCGACCTGTTCGTGATCCGCGGTACCACGGTGAGCGCCGAGCACGTCGCCCGTGACCGCGAACCCCTGAACCTCAAGAAGTTCATCTACGAGCTCGACGTGCCCGTCATCGTGGGCGGCGCCGCGACCTACACGGCCGCGCTTCACCTTATGCGCACCGGCGCCGCCGGTGTGCTCGTCGGCTTCGGTGGCGGTGCGGCCAGCACGACGCGTCTGAGCCTCGGCATCCACGCGCCGATGGCTACGGCCGTCAGCGACGTCGCCGCCGCACGCCGCGACTACATGGACGAGTCGGGTGGCCGCTACGTGCACGTCATCGCCGACGGCGGCCTCGGCACGAGCGGCGACATTGTGAAGGCCGTCGCGATGGGCGCCGACGCCGTCATGCTCGGCTCGGCGCTCGCGAAGGCGACCGATGCGCCCGGCCGCGGCTGGCACTGGGGCGCCGAGGCGCACCACCCCGAACTGCCCCGCGGCAACCGCGTCGCCGTCGACCAGCTGGCCCCGCTCGAGCAGCTGATGTTCGGCCCGTCGAGCCACGCCGACGGCCAGGTGAACCTCATGGGGGCCCTGCGTCGCTCGATGGCGACGACCGGCTACTCCGACTTGAAAGAGTTCCAGCGGGTCGAGGTCGTCGTCGCGCCGTACGAGTCGCGCTAGGCACACCCGCACCACTGGCTTCAGCGCCGCCACAGTCGCCCCCGGCAGAATGGGGCGCGTGTGGAAGCTCGCGCGTCGCCCCAAGTGGATCGCCCTGCTCGCCCTCGCCCTCGGCATCGCCGC
>DASSWY010000265.1:0-4149 GCA_035704325.1 Microcella sp.
TCGGCTGGGTTCTTGCCGCCGCGTTTGTGATCGCCGCCCTGTTTCTCATCGGCCGCGCGTCGTACGCGGTCCACGTTGAACTGAACCCCCGTCGGGTCGTGGTGGGCGAACGCGCTCTCGGCCGCATGGTTGTGGTCAACACGGGACAGCGTCGCGTGCTCCCGCACCGGATGGAGTTGCCGGTGGGACAGGGGGTCGCTGAGTTCGCGCTGCCCGCCATGGCCCCGAAAGAGGAGCGCGAGGAGCTGTTCCAGGTGCCGACGCATCGCCGCGCGGTGATCGTGGCAGGGCCCGCCCGCTCGGTGCGCGGCGATCAGCTGGGTCTCTTGCGCCGCAGTGTTGAGTGGTCAGACCCGGTCGAGCTGTTTGTGCACCCTAAGACGGTCCGTCTGCACGCCACGGCGGCCGGGTTGGTGCGCGACCTCGAGGGCCAAGTCTCGAATCGCATCACGAATAACGACCTCGCCTTTCATGCATTGCGGCCGTACGTGCCGGGCGATGACCGTCGCTATGTACACTGGCGCACCTCGGCCCGCATCGGGCAGCTCATGGTTCGGCAATTCCAAGAAACGCGCCGATCGCAGATCCTTCTTGCCCTCGTCACGCGCGCGGATGCGTATGGTTCTGACGACGAATTCGAACTCGCGGTGTCGATCACGGCATCCGTTGCCGCCCAGGTCATTCGCGACGGAACCCAACTGACGGTCGTGACAGAGCAAGGTGTTTGGCGCAGCCCGACCGTTACGTCAATGCTTGATTCCGCGAGTCGTGTCGAGTACGGCGCCAATCAGGGATTCTCGACAATGCGTGCGTTTGTTCGCCACAACACGCTGCGTTTGCCGACACCGAGCGTGCTCGTCGCCGTCGGCGGGTCGCACACCGACGTCGGTGAATTGCGCGCCGTGCAGCGCCTGTACAGCACGGACACTCAGCACATTGCCGTGCGTGCCGTGTCGGGAGAACAGGCGCGCATTGGCTCACTGGGCGGGACCACCATGTTGACCGTCGGCGCTCTGGACGACCTTCCCGGCATGCTCGCGGGGGTGGCATCGTGAGCCACGAGGCAGCGACGGCTGCGCCTCGCAGACGCGTGCTGGCGGTCCCGACGGCGCGTGCGTGGGCCGATGTCGCCGTTCTGCTCGGTCTGACGAGTCTCGGCATCGTCGGGTTCGCGCCGAGCTTTGGGGACGGCGCCTTCCTGATCGCTGGTTTCGGCGGTGTGCTTGTCGCTGGCGCGGCTGCCACAGCGTCGGCGCTCTGGCGCCTCACCGCGTTACCCACGGCGGCGATTGCCCTCCTGACGTACCTGCTCGCTGGCCCGGCGTTCGCGGTTCCCGCGCTCGCTTTCCTGGGTTTTTTGCCGACGCCGCAGGGGCTCGCCAACGTCGCCATTGGAACGGTGTACGGCTGGGCCGACATCGTGACCCTGGGTACACCGGTTGGGGCCCCTGTCTACATCGGTGTCGTGCCGTACGCCGCAAGCTGGATTGTCGCGCTCGTCGCGATGCTGCTCGCCCTGCGGTGGTTGCCGTCACGCCCGAGGGCAAGCTGGCGCCTCGCTCTCGCGGCCGTGGGCCCGGCCATTCTGTACCTCGCGGCCATCCTGATCGGCACCGACGAGGCGTTCCAGGCCGGCGTGCGGGGCGTTGTTTTCGCCGTGATCTTGCTGGTGTGGTTGGGCTGGCGTGCACCGGCGGGGGGAGTGGCTGCGGGGTCATCCGCGGCGCTTCGCTCGCGCAAATTGGCTGGCACGACGGTGCTGGTGGTGGCCGCGGTGGTCGCCGGTGGTTCCGCGGGAGCGCTTTTCGCTCCTCCTGCAGAGCAGCGTTTTGTTCTGCGCGACGAGATTACGCCGCCCTTCAACCCGCTCGATTATCCGAGTCCGCTCGCCGGGTTTCGCCATTTCTCGAAGCAGGTCACCGACGATGTACTCCTCGAGGTCGAGGGGCTGCGTGCTGGCGACAAATTGCGTATGGCTGTCCTCGACAGCTATACGGGGACGCTGTGGAACGTGGCCGGAGCCGATACGAGTGTCGATGGCTCGGGGAGCTTCGCGCTCGTTGGCCGGTCGCTGCCGGAACCGCCCCTCGCCACCACCGAGCCGCGTGAGCCGGTGACCGTGACGGTTGTGGGGTACGACGATGTGTGGGTACCGGGCGTCGGGTATCCCGACGACTTCCAGTTGCTGGGCGACACGGCATCGCGATCAGACGACCTGCGACACAACGCGGGAACCGGATCACTGGTGCTGACGAGCGGTCTCAGCGCCGGAGACGCCTATCGGCTTGACCCGGCAGTGCAGGTGACACCTGCGCCCGACGATTTGGCTGGTATTCCTCCGGCGGCCGTGGAACTGCCTCCGGTCGAGAGTGTGCCCGACATCGTGACGTCCACCGCGCAGGAACTGGCTGCCGACGCGGCCGACCCCATCACGCAGCTCGAATCGATCAGGGGTGCGCTGGTTCGCGACGGATTCTTTTCTCGCGGCCGGGCATCCGATTCGGTGCCTTCCCGCGCGGGGCACGGCGCCGATCGCATGATCGAACTCCTCGAGCGGCCCCAGATGGTGGGCGATGAGGAACAGTACGCCTCCGCTTTCGCCCTCATGGCACGCAGTCTCGGCTACCCCGCGCGTGTCGTGATGGGGTTCGCGCCCGATGTTCCCGAGGGCGCTACGTCAGTCGCGGTCACCGGCGACGATGTGACCGCCTGGGTCGAGGTTGCGTTCGACGGTGTTGGCTGGGTCTCATTTGAGCCGACGCCCGACGAGACCGACATCCCCCAAGATCAAGAGCCTGCCCCGCAGAGCCAGCCGCAACCCCAGGTGCGCCAGCCTCCGACTGCCGACAACCCCGAGGACGAGCTCTTGTCGCCGGTTGAACTCGATGAGCTCGATGATGAGGAACGTGACGCTCCCTTCGCATTGCCCGGGTGGGTTGTTCCCCTCGCGATCTCGATCCTGGTGCCCCTCGTTCTCGTGCTCGTTCCTCTGGCGATCGTGGCCGCGCTGAAAGCGCGTCGCGCGCGTCGTCGTCGACGACGGGCGGATGGCCACCACCGCGTGGCTGGCGCCTGGGATGAAGTGGTCGATCGCTACGCCGAGCTCGGGTTTTCCGTTCCCGATCGCGCGACGCGGCCGCGAGTTGCCTCGCATCTGGTCGACCAAACCGCTGGCCTGCCGACCGCGGCCGATGCTGCCCGGCTCGCAGGTTTGGCGACCCTCACCGACGACGCGGTGTTCTCGGGCAGAGATATTGCGATCGAGGAAAGCGATCATGTGTGGCGTTCTGCGCTCGACATCGTCTCGCGTACTCAGCAGGGCCTGCCGCGATCGCGGCGCATCCTCAGTAGATACCGCATCAGCCGCGCGGCCCGCGCGGCCGGTTCCGCCCGCAGCACCCCACGGAGACGTTCGCGATGAAGGTCAAGCTCACTCTCGCCCGTGCCGGCGGCCCCGCATCGGATGTCGTCGTCACCGCCGACGCGGCCGCGACCGTTGCCGATGTGGCTGAGTCGCTCGCCGAGCGCGACCCGTTTCGCGCGAAGGTGGGGGCCGCCGCACCGGCCGACCCGACTCTCGCCGTCGTGGACCCCGCAAGCGGTGCCCCTCGCCGCACCCTCGCCCGCGATGTGGCGCTGTCGGAGGCACGCCTTGGGTCGGGTGCGACGATCACCGTGACGTCGGCCACGGCGCCAACGCAGAAGCGCAGCGCGACGGCGCTCACACTGCGGGTGGTCGAGGGCCCCGACGCGGGGGTGACGATCGAGCTCGCCGCCGGCTCCTACACGATCGGCCGCGACGCCGACAGCGACGTGACGCTCACCGACCCGCTGGTGTCGAAGCGGCACGCGCGCCTCGACGTCGTCGGTCGTGCCGCGCGGCTGGTCGACCTGAACTCGGCCAACGGCATCGAGGTCGACGGCGGCATCGTCTCGCGCGTCGACGTCGAGGACGGCTCGAGCGTTCGCCTCGGCGACACCCTGCTGCGGGCCGAGTTCGCCGCCACCGCCTCGACCGACGATGTCGACCCGAGCGAACCGGTCGCGTTCAACCGCTCGCCGCGCGTCGAGTCGCGGTATCCGGGTCGCGAATTCGTCGCGCCCGCTCCGCCGACGGAGCAGGATGCGCAGCCGTTCCCCTGGCTGGTT
>DASSWY010000359.1:0-21371 GCA_035704325.1 Microcella sp.
AGCCCGCCGGTGACGCGATTAAACGTGCGCCCCACGCGAGCGAGCCACGGCTGAATGGCCTGCGAGGCGCGCGCCACGCCCAGCTCACAGACGATCTCGACGACGACGAAGGTGGCCGCCATCACGACAAACTGCACGAGCAGGCTCGCGTCGGGGTCGAGAAACTGCGGCAAGAACGCGACGAAGAACAGGATTCCCTTCGGGTTTGTCGTCGCCGCGAGCAGCCCCTGGGCGAACAGGGAACCGGGATGCGCGGGGCGCGCCCCCGGATTCGTGGCCGCCGCCTGAATGGGCGCCGACCGCCACACCACGATGCCGAGATAGACGAGGTACGCGCCCCCGGCGAGCTTCAACCAGAAGAGCAGGTCGGCGCTCGCCGCGAGAAGTGCCCCGATGCCGAACAGCGACAGCGCGATCACGGCGGCAAAGCCGAGCGCGCCGCCCAGAATCGTGAACACGGTGCGGCGCACGCCGTGCAGGGCGCCGTGGGTCAGCGCGAGCAGACCGTTAGGGCCGGGCGTCAGCGACAGGCCGATGCAGGCCGCGAGATACAGCAGCCAGGTGTTGAGATCCACAGCGTCAGTATGGAGCCTCGTTGGCACGGAGCGGAACGGGCGAGAGGCAACTGCGCGGAACGCGTGAGAGGCGACTGCGCCGAACATGCGAAAGGCCCCGCGCTGGCGAGAGCAACGGGGCCGTTCGTACACCCCCCGGGACTCGAACCCGGAACCCGCTGATTAAGAGTCAGCTGCTCTGCCAATTGAGCTAGAGGTGCGCGGCCCGCTGAGCGAGCCGAGAGGAAACGATAGCACCTGCCGGGGCCGCTCAGCCACTCGGCCAGCATCCAGCCGACGAGGGGCGAGCATCCATACACTGGCCAGAAACGGGCGCACGCCCCCCTGATCTAGGAGCCACCATGAGCAACCGCCTTGAGGCCGGCACCCCGGCCCCCTCGTTCACCCTCAGCGACAAGGATGGCAATGCGGTGTCGCTCGGCGACTACGCCGGTCAGAAGGTCGTCATCTACTTCTACCCCGCCGCGTCAACGCCCGGCTGCACCACCCAGGCCTGCGACTTCCGCGACAACCTGAACTCGCTGGCGGCGGCCGGCTACCAGGTGCTGGGCGTCTCGAAAGACACGGCCGACAAGCTGCAGGCCTTCGCCGACGACGAGCAGCTCACCTTCCCGCTGCTGAGCGACCCCGATCTTGCGGTGCACCACGCATACGGCGCGTACGGCGAAAAGTCGATGTACGGCAAGACGGTCACGGGCGTTCTGCGCTCGACGTTCGTCGTCGACGAGCAGGGCGTTCTGACGCACGCCCTCTACAACGTGAAGGCCACGGGCCACGTCGCGAGCCTGCGCAAGAAGCTCGGCATCGACGCCTGACGCTCGACGCGACGCGGCGGGCTATTGGGCTCGTCGCGCTAGTCGCGCTCTCTGAGGTAGTCGACGAGCGTCGGCGTGAGAATCAGCACGATTCCCGCGACCGATGGAATGATGATCCACGACGCAATGTCAGGGCGGGGCACGAAGCCTTGAAGGCTGCCGACGCCCACGGCGAGCTGCAAGAAGTGGTACGTCAGCACGCTGCCTCGTGTCCACGCACGGGCGCGGACGAGCCCGATCACGGTCGCGGCCATCCAGATGCCGACCAGCACGGCACAGATCAAGAACGCCACCGCGGTCACCGGAAACTCGGCCGACTGGGCGGCGAACTGCAGGGTCAGAATCACCGTGAACCCGACCACGAACACCGTTTCACACACCATCAACACGATCAAAGTGGTGACTAGAGGTGTACGGCGGGTGTCTGCCACGGTAAGAAATCCATCCGAAACTATTGATTTGACGTTCTGGTCATGAGACTCTATAGGCCGTTGTTGTGACGCCTACAACGCCGTGGGCGACGAGCTTCTTGCTCGTTTTCTGACCTCATCCCCGACTCGTCGTCGGGGTGTAGCGCGTCCCTCCGTCCTCGTGGCGCGCTAACGCCCAATGCTAAGGAGCTGTGCCATGGACTGGCGTGACAAGGCCGCGTGCTTGACTGCTGACCCCGAGCTGTTCTTCCCCGTGGGCAACACCGGCCCCGCGGTCGACCAGATCGAAAAGGCGAAGGCCGTTTGTGGGCGCTGCCCCGTCACCGAGATCTGCCTGCAGTACGCCCTCGAGACGAACCAAGACTCGGGGGTCTGGGGCGGCCTCAGCGAAGACGAGCGTCGTGCGCTGAAGCGCCGCGCCGCGCGCGCCCGCCGCGCGTCCTAGATCACCCGCACCGCGCATCCGCGTGTGTGCTCGAACGGCCCGTGCATGACGCACGGGCCGTTTCGCGTTGCCGGGCACCGCACCCCGCGCGCCGCGAACGTGTTTAGTCGCCCCGCGGTCGCAGGTACAGCAGCGGCACCTGAATGGTGACCTCGGTGCCCTCACCCGCCAGCGTGTGCCAGTCGATTGTGCCGCCCAGTTCGCCCTGAATCAGGGTGCGCACGATCTGGGTTCCGAGACCCGAGCCGACCTTGCCCTCGGCAAGGCCTTCGCCGTTGTCGCGCACCTTCACGCTCAGAGCCTCATCGCTGCGCGTCGCCTCGATCTCGACCTCACCGTCGGTGCGCCCGGCGAGGCCGTGCTCGACCGCGTTCGTCACCAACTCGGTGAGCGCAAGCGCGAGCGGGGTCGCGTAGGCACTCGGCAGCACTCCGAAGCTGCCAGTCGAGCGGGGGCGCACCACGGTGTTGTGGCTCGACGCCACCTCGGCGATCAGCTTCAGCACGCGCGCGAAGACGTCGTCGAAGTCGACGTTCTGCGTGAGCCCCTCCGACAGGGTGTCGTGCACGACGGCGATCGCTGACACCCGCCGCATGGCCTGCGTCAGCGCCTCGCGCGTGGTGTCGGAGTGCGCGCGCCGCGCCTGAATGCGCAGCAGGGACGCGACCGTCTGCAGGTTGTTCTTGACGCGGTGGTGGATCTCGCGAATCGTCGCGTCTTTCGTAATGAGCTCGCGCTCTTGCAGGCGCACCTCGGTGACGTCGCGGCACAGCACGATGGCGCCGATGCGTTGGCCGGCCTGGCGCAGGGGAATGGCGCGCAGGCTCACGGTCACCCCGCGCGCGTCGATATCGGTGCGCCACGGGGCACGCCCCGTCACGACGAGCGGCAGCGACTCGTCGACCTGCAGTTTGCCCGCGAGCAGCCGGGTCGTGACGGCGGCCAGCGACTCGCCCTCGAGCTCACCGGCAAAGCCCATGCGGTTGAACGCCGAGAGCCCGTTCGGGCTCGCAAAGGTGACGACCCCGTCGACGTCGAGTCGAATAAGACCGTCGGATGCCCGGGGCGCGCCCCGGCGCGGACCGCTCGGCGCGCTCGGGTCGGGAAAATCGCCGGTCGCGATCATGTGGAACAGGTCGTTCGCGCACTCGTTGAACGTGAGTTCTTGACGAGAGGGCATGCGGGCTTCGGAGAGGTTCGTGTGGCGAGTAATGACCGCGATCGGGCGGGCGGGAGCAGCAGGCTCGCCAGGGCCTGGTCGTTTCTGCACGGGGATCGCCCGAACCCGCGTGGGCGTCTCTTCGTACCAATCGGGTGCCGACGAGTCGACGATGCGACCCGTATCGAAAGCCTCGCTGACGAGCTCTGCCCATTCAGGGCGCACGCTCTGCCCCACGAAGTCGCGGTAGAACAGGGTTGCCGAGCTTGACGGGCGGGCGTTCGCGACGGCCACAAAGTCGCCGCCCTCTCCCGGCACCCACAGCACGATGTCGGCGAACGCGAGGTCGGCGATGAGTTGACCCTCGGCCGTCACGAGGTGCAACCAATCGATGTCGGCGTCGGTGAGCGAGCTGTGCTCGTGGGCGAGGTCGGAGAGCGTCGACACCCCGTCAGGCTACCCGGTGCGCCGCCACGAGAACGGCGAGCGCTGGCGGCCCACCCGCGGTACTGCGTACCCCAGCCGGTCGGCAAGGTCAGCGATGCTCTGGCGCAATGCCGACTTCGGCGCGACGACGGGCACGGGGCGGGCGCTCAGCAGGGCGGCGTCGGCCGCGGCGGGGTCGTCCTCGATCAGTACGGCGTCGCGAATGCCCGCAAAGCGGTCAAGCGTGTGCCGCACCTGCGTGGCCGGGTCGATGCCGAGCACGCTCGACCGTACGCGCGTGACAACGACCTGCACGGGAGTGTCTGCCACGGTTTCGAGCAGATCGGGATACGTGCGCAGCAGGCGCGCGAGGCCGAGTGGATCACCGCCTCCGACGGCCACGACCCGGTCGGCCGCCCGCAGAGCGGCAATGGTGGCCGCGTTTCGCCGGGGGGCAAACAAATCACTCGACAGTTCTTCGTCCGTCTCCAGGTTGAAGCCGACGTCAACGACCACGACGTCGCTCCACGACCGGCACGCCTCGAGCGCCGCCGTCACGCGATCGTTCGACAGCTCGGGCCACCGCGATGGCCGCCCAATGCCCGTCAGCACGCGCAAACGGTCGGCCGCGATTCCCGCGTCACGCGGCAGCGGCTGCGACACGCGGTCGAGTTCGAGATCGCTGAGCGCGCCGCTACCGGCGAGTCGACACGCTGCGGCGAAACCCGGTGACTCATCGAGCAATCCCAGGGCTGGCGCAATTGTGCCGCCGTACGTGTCGGCGTCGACCAGCACGACTCGGCGACCCCGCAGGGCGAGCTCCGCCGCGAATGCGGTCGCCGTCAGCGTGCGCCCTGGCGCGCCCGTGGGCCCCCAGATCGCGATGATCCGCGAGGGAACGGGGCCGTCGCCCTGGACCTCAATGGGGTGAAACGGAATGCGCGTCGGCGCACCGGAGCCCTCGGGGCCACGGCGCTCGGCGGGCCGACCGTCCACATCGGCCGGCGGGGCGGGCGGGTCGAGGTGCGCCGGCGCGGCGGGCGCCGTCGGCGCGGCAGCCTCCGGTGATTCCGCGCGCGGCGCGGCTGGCTCATCCATCAACGACGAGACGTCGGGAGGGTACTCCCCCACCACCGCGATCTGGTCGGCGAGACCGAGCCGCATGCCGTGCGCGCTCGGCGCCCCGGCGTGCACGAGCACACTGCGGACCGCGATGAGATCGGCCGCACCGACGACGTCGGCGCGGGTGAGCGTCGGCTGATCGGCGATGAGCAATACATCGGGCGCCCGGTCGGCGATCAGCATGATCGCCTCGTCGGCAGTTTGCGCACGCCACTCGATACGGTGTCCGGCGCGAAGCAGGGCGAGTTCGAGCGGTTCGTTCGGGTGCGGCCCGAGTAACAGCCCGACGCGCAGACTCACGGCGCTACGGCGAGCGCGGTCGGCACGGCCGACAGCGCGTCGCGGTTCGCTTGGGCGTGCAGGATGCGCGCCACATCTCGCCGGGGAACAAGCAGTTCGACCCGCTCCGCCTCCGTCGCCGCCACCACCCCGTCCGGGGCGATCGACCGCACGAGCTGAGCTGAGGAGGCGATGACGGTGGGCGCGCCGTAGCGCCCACCGTCGACCGCGGGTGCCGACCACAGGTCGACAGCGTCGCCTGGCCGCACCGTGCCGCCAAGAGGCGTGGTGAGGGCCACGACCACGGTGGTCGACTGCGCGCCACGCTCGTCGCCGACCGCGGCGAGTGGCACCAGCTCACCCTCGCCCACAGTCCGCGCCACCAGCACCGCATCGTCGGCCAGCGTGTCAGGGCCGAGGTAGTGCGACGCCGCACCACCGAGACTCACCGTACGGACCTCGAGGTCAGCCGCGGTGATGCGTTCTCCCTCGATCAGCGGACGCGGGGCTGCGTACACCTCCACTCCGTCGTCGAACGCGGCGACGATGCCGACCACGCCTGCGATCGACGCGGTCACGAGTATGAACCCGATCACGAGACGCAGGTCGGGCCCGCGTCGCGGGCGATTGTCGGGGCGGCCCTGGCGGTTCGGCATGGGGTTCCTCTCGGGGCAGGTCGGGTGGCGGCGTGCCGCGTCGATAGTGGGCGGATGCTCGCGAGGGCTCGGTGAGTTATCCACATTCCAGCGCGCTCGCTGCCGCCGGGTCCATAATCGGGAGATGCCCGATCAATCGCTGGGAGACGTGGGTCGCTTCCTCAGCCTCACCGACGTCGCCGAGGTGCTGAGCCTCACGGCGGCCGAGGTGATGGCGCTGGTGCGCTCGGGCGAGCTACCCGCGATTCGATTGGGATCAATTGGCCAGTGGCGGGTCGAGCGCACGGTGCTCGAATCGTTCATCGCCGACAAGTACGAAGAGTCGCGTCGACTCGCCCTCTGGAACGAAGCCGAGTTCGCCGACGTTGCCGAACTGTTCGGCGACGAGCGCCGTCAGAGGCGCACGACGACGACCTGATCAAGCGCGATCACCCGCACGCCGCTGACGGCGGCGCGCCGACGGGGCACCTCGAGGTCGTGCTCGGCGAGGTCGAGGTGATCACGGCCCACGCGATCGATCGTGCCGGTCACCGAACCGACGGCGGTGTCAACGCGCACGCCGACCCGACGCCGACACAGGTCGCGCAGCAGGAAGGGCATGCCGAGCTTGCTCGACAGGTCGGGTGAGGGCTCGCCGGCCTCAAGCGAAACCTCGACCTGCTCGTCGCGCAGCTCGATCGCGTCGATCGCCCGAAACGGGATGACCCCCTGAGCGTCGTCGCGCCCGTCGAGGTCGCCCGCCACCCAGTCACGGCCCACCGTGACGGGACGGACGCGCACGCGCGCACCCCCGATGAGGACAACGGAGAACTCACTGAGGGCGCGATCCCGGGTGCGGCGAAGCGCCACGATGCGCTCACGCAGGCCGAGGCGCCCGAGACGCAGGCGTTCCTCTTCACGCTGGAGATCGGCCTCCTCAGCGGTCAGTTCGTGCTCGAGTTGACCGGCAAGGTCGTCGAAGAGGTGGTCCCAACGCATGCGGGCACCGTAGTGACGGCCACCGACATTCTCGACACGATTCTCCACAACTCGACCGCGACGTAGACAAATGAGGAAAACATCTGCTTGGGTGTCTTCTACCCCCATACGGGGGTAAACATTAGGGTCTGTGATCGACGGTGATGACAGAGGGCCGCACGACGGCATCCCACCCTCGAGGGAAGAGGAGAAACGAGTGAGCTCAGCGACCGCAAGCGCCTTGCTCGACAGTGACGAGAACCCCCAGCGCATGCCCCGTGGCCGCTCATTGAGCGCCCGCATCGCGCAAGAGGAATTCTTCGACTACCAGCCGACGTCAACCGTCGACCTTCCCGACCCGCGGCCGCTCGTCGAGAACCTCACGCGCTGCGTGATCGAGGTGCTGGCTGGCGCCCGCGAGCTCGAGCAAATTGCCCGCTGGGTCACCGACGACGTGTACCGCACGCTGCTGCGTCGTCAGACGATCAGTGCACGTGCCCGCGCCGCACGCGGTGCCCCTGCCGCGCGGCCCGCGTTCGCCCTGGGCGGCGTTCGCCTCTGTGAGCCGCGCGACGGCGTGATCGAAGCGGTCGTCGTCGTGAACTCACGCGCACGCTGCCGGGCCGTCGCCATTCGACTAGAAGGCCTCGACCGCCGCTGGCGCGCCAGCGCGATCCACGTGCTCTGAGGCGCGACGGCCGGCAGGCCGCCACGCTCACGTCCGTTCGACGATCGGTCCCCGCCGCGCCGAACGGGGCGGCGCCGGTGCTGTGGTGCACCGGGTTGTCCGCCATGAGGGATGCGCTGCATCGCACTCCTCACGACCGAACGCCCCCGGGAGGCTCTCCCCGGGGGCGTTCGGCGTGCTCATGACCGTCAGGTCACTCGTCGCTATGGCTTCTTCTTGTCTTGCGCGCGACGCTGAGCGCGATTGACGGGAGGCGTCGCCGCCGCGCCGTCGGTGCGCTGCCCGAATGCGCCGGTTTGACCGCCAGCGGCCGGGCGTTGAGCGCCCTGTCCCACGCGCGGGGCCGGGCGACCCTGCTGCGGGGTGGCGGCGGGGCGGCCTGCCGCCGCAGCCGGGGCCGTGGCGCGAGCACGATCGGTCGCTGACTGCTGCAGCTGGCCCCGCTGGTTGCGCACCTCGACGTCACCATCGGCGCTGGGTGCCGTGTAGCTGAGGTTCTGCGGCGTCTGCGGCGCGTTGAGACCCTTCGCCGTGACCTGGGCGGTGCCCTTCCCCCCAGACACCTCGACCTCGAGGTTGAACAGGAATCCGACCGTGTCTTCGCGAATCTGACCCATCATCGTCTGGAACAGCACGTAGCCCTCACGCTGGTACTCAATGAGCGGGTCACGCTGCGCCATTGCGCGCAGACCGATGCCGTCCTTCAGGTAGTCCATCTCGTAGAGGTGATCGCGCCAGCGGCGGTCGATCACGCTCAGTACGACGCGACGCTCCAACTCGCGCGTGGCCGTCCGCCCAAGACTCTCCTCGCGACGTTGGTAGGCAAGCTTCGCGTCAGAAACGATCTCGCGCTTCAAGAACTCGGGCGTGAGCTTTGTGCCCGCCTCGGCGAGCACCTCGTCGATCGTGAGCGAGATCGGGTACAGGGTCTTCAACTCGGTCCACAGCTGGTCGAGATCCCAGTCATCCGAGGGGCCGACCGCGGTCGTCTCGTCGACGATGTCGGTAATGACCTCCTCGATGAAGCCCTGCACGCGTGCCTGCAGGTCGTCGCCCTCGAGAATGTGGCGGCGGTCAGTGTAGATCGCCTCGCGCTGGCGGTTGAGCACGTCGTCGTATTTGAGGACGTTCTTGCGGATCTCGGCGTTACGGCTCTCAACCTGCGACTGCGCCGAACGGATAGCGCGGCTGACCACCTTCGACTCGATGGCCATATCGTCTGGCACATTCGACCGGGTCATGAGCGACTCGGCCGCTCCCGCGTTAAACAGGCGCATCAGGTCATCCTGCAGCGAGAGGTAGAAACGGCTCTCACCAGGGTCGCCCTGACGGCCAGAGCGCCCTCGCAGCTGGTTGTCGATGCGACGCGATTCGTGACGCTCGGTTCCGAGGACGTACAGGCCGCCGGCGGCGATGACCTTATCGGCCTCGGCCTTCACCTCGGCCTGCACGCGCGTGAAGACGGCATCCCACTCCGCCTCGTACTCGTCAGGAGTGTCAACGGGCGACAGCCCGCGGTTGTTCATCTCGGTGACCGCCAGGAATTCAGCGTTTCCACCCAGCATGATGTCGGTGCCGCGGCCCGCCATGTTCGTGGCGACGGTGACGGCGCCGAGGCGGCCCGCCTGAGCGATGATCGACGCCTCGCGTGCGTGATTCTTGGCGTTCAGCACCTCGTGCTTGACGCCCTTCTTCGCGAGCATGCGACTGATCGTCTCGCTCTTCTCAACGCTCGTCGTTCCGACGAGCACCGGCTGCCCCGTCGCGTGGCGGGCGACGATGTCTTCGACCACCTGCTCGAACTTTCCCTGCTCGTTCTTGTACACCAGGTCGGGCTGATCGATGCGCTTCATGGGCTTGTTCGTCGGGATCGGGACGACGCCGAGCTTGTACGTGCTCATGAATTCCGCGGCCTCGGTCTCGGCCGTGCCGGTCATTCCCGACAGCTTCGCGTACAGCCGGAAATAGTTCTGCAGAGTGACGGTCGCCAGCGTCTGGTTTTCGGCCTTGACCTGAACGCCCTCTTTGGCCTCGATGGCCTGGTGGATTCCCTCGTTGTACCGACGACCGACGAGGATGCGGCCGGTGTGCTCATCGACGATCAGCACCTCGCCGTTCATGACGACGTAGTCTTTGTCGCGCTTGAAAAGCGCCTGCGCCTTGATCGCGTTGTTCAAGAACGAGATGAGCGGGGTGTTCGCCGACTCGTACAGGTTGTCAATGCCGAGGTAGTCCTCAACCTTTTCGATGCCCGGCTCGAGCACACCCACCGTGCGCTTCTTCTCGTCGACCTCGAAGTCGACCCCCGCCTGCAGACGCGTCGAGATGCGCGCAAATTCGGTGAACCAGCGGTTCGCTTCACCCGACGACGGGCCCGAGATGATGAGCGGCGTGCGGGCCTCGTCGATCAGGATCGAGTCGACCTCGTCAACGATGGCGAAGAAGTGTCCGCGCTGCACCATGTCGCTCGACTGCCACGCCATGTTGTCGCGCAGGTAGTCAAAGCCGAACTCGTTGTTCGTGCCATAGGTGACGTCGGCGGCGTACTGCTCGCGGCGCACCTCGGGCGTTTGGCCAGACAGGATGCACCCCGTCGTCATGCCGAGCGCACGGAATACGCGGCCCATGAGCTCGCTCTGGTAGCTCGCGAGGTAGTCGTTGACGGTGATGACGTGCACGCCACGCGAGGCGATGGCGTTCAGGTACGCGGGCAGGGTCGCGACGAGCGTCTTACCCTCACCCGTCTTCATCTCGGCGATGTTGCCGAGGTGCAGGGCCGCGCCACCCATGAGCTGCACGTCGAAGTGACGCATGCCGAGCGTGCGCTTCGCCGCCTCACGCACGGCGGCGAACGCCTCGGGCAGCAGGTCGTCGAGCGACTCGCCGTTGCCGTAGCGCTCGCGCAGTTCAGCCGTCTCGTTCTTCAGTTCGTCGTCGGTGAGGTCGCTGAAGTCTTCCTCGAGCCGGTTGATCGCTTCCGCGTAGGCCTTCAGACGCTTGAGGGTGCGCCCTTCGCCGACACGCAGAACTCGTTCAAGAACATTCGCCACGTCGATTTACTCCAGTCATCGGGGCCGCAGATGCACCGCGCGAAAATCGCGGAAAAGCACAGGGGCCCGCCGCGCGGTGCGGCGGGCCCCATGCTAGCAAGCGTCCTCATGCGGCAGCCGAGGCTGCGGATGAGCGGCTAGCCACGGCGGCGCTTGGCCGGAACCTCCTCGGCGTCATGCTCGAGGCTGATGACGCCGTAGTTCCAGCCGGTGCGGCGGTATACGACGCTCGCCCTGTCGGTCTCTGCGTCGATGAACAGGAAGAAGTCGTGCCCGACCAGTTCGAGCTGATCGACCGCCTCATCGACCGTCATCGTCGCGGCGGGGAAAACTTTGCTCCGCACGACGACAGGCGTGTAGTCGGGCTCCTCCGCCTCCTCAGCCTGCTGCACAGGAACCGAACCGGTCGCGACCGACTCAATGACCTCGGGGCGGGCCGGCGTGATGTCGACGACACTGAAGCCGTCGGCCGAGGCCTCTCGCAGGGACACGGGCCGATGCTTGCCGCGGTGCACCTTCTTTTTGTCTTTCGCGCGCCGCAATCGCTCCATCAGCTTGTCGATCGCGAGGTCGAACGCCGCGTACTTGTCACTCGCGGCCGATTCGGCGCGCACCACCGGACCCGGCCCGACCAAGGTCATCTCCACGCGGTCATCGCCCGGCTTGCCGTTCTTCTCGTGGTGTCGTGACACCTTGATTTCAAGAACCTGAGGGCGATCGGCGAGGTGCTCGACCTTCTCGCCCTTCTCCGTGGCGTAGTCGCGGAACCGGTCGGTAATACCCATGTTGCGTCCGGTGATGGTGATGTCCACGTCGACCTCCTAGACCGTCGGCGCGTCGCCTGAGGGTCAGGCGATCGTCGCGCCATCCATGACCCAACGCTAGTCCTCTCCGACGGAAAGACAAGGGGACTTTCGGCCTCTGCTTAGCTCACGTCCGGGTCGCGTCGAATGGGCGACCACGGGATGCTCGACACGCCCTGCCGACGGGGGGTCGCCATCACAGCGGCGCACGCCACCACCTCGGCCCCCGCGGCCCGCACGACGGCGGCCGACGAGCGCAGTGTGGCGCCCGACGTCACGACGTCGTCGATCAGCACAACCCGCCGACCCAGCAGCCGCGCGGCTCCACGCACGACGACCCCGCTCTCTCGGGCGAGGCGCTCAGCGAGCGCGCGAGACTTCTGGGCGGGCCCACTCCCCCGCGCCGGGGCAAGCACCCGGGTGGTCGCAAACCCCGCGCGGCGGGCCAGCACCTCGGTCGGATGAACACCGCGCCGCGCGAACCCCGCACGGCTGCCCGGCACCGGCACGAGCAGCGGAGACTCGGGGCGAACGGCCGTGTAGTTGGCGGCCTGGCGGTAGGCCTCGACCACGGCGGCCGACACGGCGGGCGCCAGAGCGGCCGCGAGCTCGGTGCGCCCCTCCTCCTTCAGAGCGAGAAGCGCCGCGCGCGCCGCACCGTCGTAGTCGAGCGCGGCGACGAGGGGCACCTCGGTGGAACCCACCGTGAGGGCAGCAACGCGCACGCGCGGTTCGAGGGCACCACGGCAGTCGGTGCAGACAGCGACATCATCGCGACCGCACCCCACACAGGCGACCGGCGCGACGAGCGCCCAGGCAGAGTCGAGCGTCGGGGCGATAAGGGGTCGCGGAGGGACGAGGGAGAAACGGGGCGCGGCGTGGGTCATGGCCGGAGGGTCGCGAACAGTCGCCGCCCATGACGGCGCGACCCGAATATCAGTGGACAGACGCTACTGCTGCACCCCGAGGAAGGAGGCGCGCACACCCGTCGACTGCCAGCCGCTGCCCCGCGGCTCAAACACGACACCGCTATCGGTCAACACGCGCAGTCCCGCGACGCCGCCATTGCCCCCAACGATCTGCACGGCGCCCGGCGGCCGGCCGAGCGAGCGCGATCGCCCACCGACCTCGTGCAGCTCGACCGCGGTGCCGTCCTCGGTCGCCAGCACAGACGCGACGCTCACCTCGTCAACCCAGGCGGCGTCGACCGCTTCGGCGCCGTCGGCGATCGCGCCCTCGATCGGAATGTCGACGAGGTCACCGATGCGGATGGGTCGGCCCGTTGCCTCGTCGCGCACAATCGCGCCGACCACGAGGCGCGGACCGCCGACTCCGTCGAGGAACATCAGGATGCGCGTGTCGTCTCGCGAGACATCGAGAGAAACGAGACGCGCATCCGCGGGAATCGTCGCCTCGACGGCGAGCACCTCCCCCGCCGAGGTGATCGCGTTGACGTCGCCCGAGGCGTCTGCCGTCGCCGTCCAGGTCAGCTGGAAGCCGTCGAAGCTCGGCTCGATGAGACCGGGTCGAGAGTCGACGAGTTGCGGGGCGAGGTCGTTTGATCGAACCACCCAGACGCCGTCGGCGTTCAGCACCGCGGCGATTGTGCGCGACGGGCCCAGCGTGACCGCTGTGGCCCCGAGCTCAATCACGCGCTCGCTGAGCCGACCGATCGCCTCGAGACCCGACGTGCCCGTCGAGAAGCCAAAGGCATCACGGTCTTCGGTCATGGCGAGCAATCGCCCGTCGACCTGCGGGGCCAGTTCGGGCACCTCCGTTGTCGGCGGCACCGAGACCGGGGCCTGATCGACCGTCAACTGCACACCGGCCACATTGCTCACCGAACCGAGGCTCGCCCTCAACTGAGTGGCCAGTCGCTGCAATTCGGTCTCGCCGAGGGCGAGAATCTCGGCACTCAGATCGACAACCGCCTGCCCATCGACGATCGACACCGGCGCCGCAACGAGCTGCGTGCCCTCCGGGATCGCCGACACCGTCGCGCCCTGACCCAGCCACGAGGTTGGTCCGTCAATGAGGGCGCGCACGATGCGGGTGGGAACGCCCGCCCGGGTGGGGAACCAGCGCAGATCGGGTACGAGGTTCGTGAACGTCGGATCATAGAAGTAGAGAACGTGCTGGCTGAACGCACTCGGGAACGCTTGACGCGAAATCAGGATGCCGTCGCCCAGCTCAGAGATGCGCCATTCGCCGCCCTCGCGCACGAAATGAAACGGCGGCAGCACCTGATCGGTCACCTCGGTGGCGACGCGGTAGCGCCCCACGGCGTCCACCTCGGCGAGCACCTCGACGGAGTACTCGAGCGTGGCGTCGTCCAGTCGGGTGACCTCGCCCTGCTGCGCGCGCACGAGCGTCGACTGGTAGGGGTTCCAGACCGACGCCACCTCCTCTGACAGGTACGAGCGGGCGATGCGGTAGTTCTCTTGCGACGCGGTCGTTGCGGCAAAGAATCCCTGCAGAATCTCTTCCTGCGTCGCCCCCGGCGTCGGACCAGCCGGCAAGAACTCGAAATCGGTCTCGTCCTCATTGGTGACGAACTCGGCCTGCTCGACCGGGCCAGACAGCGGCACGGCGACACAGCCAGCCGCGAGCAGCATCGGCAGCGCAAGCAGCAGGGCGAGAAAGCGGCGGCGTCGATCACGCATCGGCGACCTCCTCGGTGATAACGGCATCCACCGGATCAACCGGCGGAAGCTCGAGCGGCGAACTGACGAGTGCGGTACCGGCGCGGCGCGGCAGGGTCAACCGGAAGCAGCTGCCCTCGCCCGGCTCGCTCCACACGTCGAGCACGCCGCCGTGCAGGTGCGCGTCTTCCGTCGAGATGGCGAGGCCCAGACCGGTGCCGCCGGTCGTGCGCTGCCGCGACGGGTCTGCGCGCCAGAAACGTTCGAAGACCTGCTCAAGCGCGTCAGCATCCATGCCGATGCCATAGTCGCGGACCGCGATCGCGACCGCATCGACATCGGAGTCGACGTAGACGACAACAGGGCGTCCCTCGCCATGGTCGACCGCATTACCCAAGAGGTTTTGCAGGATGCGTCGGATGCGACGCGCGTCGACATCCGCTTCGAAGTACCCGCCGGGAGCGACGAGCCGTAGCTCACTCGACTTCTGCTCGGCGAGCGGTCGGATCGCCTCCAGCGACTCCTCGACGAGACGGACGAGGTTCGTCGGCTCGGTCTCGAGCACCACGGCACCAGCGTCGAAGCGGCTCATCTCGAGCAGGTCGGCGAGCATCGTCTCGAAGCGCTCCACCTGGGTGTGCAGCAGCTCGGCCGTGCGGGCGGTCGTGGGGTCGAAGGTGTCGCGGCGGTCATAGATGACGTCACCGGCCAGGCGGATCGTCGTGAGCGGCGTGCGCAGCTCGTGACTCACATCGCTGACGAAGCGCTGCTGCAACCGCGACAGGTCAGCCAGCTGGGTGATCTGCCGCTGCAGGCTGTCGGCCATCCGGTTGAACGACCGAGCCAGCGTCGCGACCACGTCTTCGCCCCGCTCAGGAATGCGCTCTTCCAGCTGGCCATCGGCGAGCTTCTCGGCGGTTTGGGCAGCCAGGCGCACGGGGCGGATCGCGAAGCGCACGACGACGAACGTCACGAGGCCGATCGTGAGCACCAAGAGCAGCGAGCCGACGAGCAGCGTCTGCTGCACAAAGTCGAGGGTCTGCTGCACGTCGGCGACGCTGAAAACGAGGTACAGCTCGTACTGCCCGGCGGTCGGCACCTCGATCGCTGACCCCACGATGATGCCCGGCTCGCGCGCATCATCGGTAGCAATCGCCACCGGCTGCGAAAACACGCCGTCACCAGCAGACGCGACAGCGGCTTGCAGTTCGGGGGTGATCGTCGTGCGGTCAAACCCTGGGCTCTGCGAATCTTGCATCACCTGGGGCGTGGTCTGCCCGGGCGTGCGAAGCAGGGCGTACTGCGCAGACGACGTCGTCGACAGCCCGATCGTTCGGCTCGCAGCGATCGCCGCGGTCTCGACGTCAATGGCGCCGGTCTGGGTGACCGACGAGTCGAACAACTCTTGGGCGCTCGACGTCGCCTGCCGCGCCTCGGCGAGTACCTGAACGCTGCGCGAGTCGTAGAGATTCGTCGCGATCGTGACGGCCATGTAGCCGCTGATGACCGTGACCGCGAACAGCGTCGCGAGCACCGTGATCGCGACGGTGCGCAACTGCAGCGAGCTGCGCCACAGGCGAAGCGCACGAAGCAGAAGGCGCCGCAGACTGTACGGCGTCATGGGGTCAGCGGGGCGCACCCGCGCGATAGCCGACGCCCCGCACGGTCATGACGATGCTGGGGTTGTCGGGGTCGGTCTCGACCTTGGCGCGCAGACGCTGAACGTGCACGTTCACGAGTCGCGTGTCGGCCTTGTACTGGTACCCCCAGACCTGTTCGAGCAGCATCTCGCGGGTGAAGACCTGGTTCGGCTTCATCGCGAGGGCCAGCAGCAGGTCAAACTCGAGCGGGGTCAAATTGATGGGGGTGTCGCCGCGACGCACCTCGTGCCCCATGACGTCGATCGTCAGGTCGCCGATCGTCAGGCGCGACACCGCCGCCTCGGGCGTCGGACGCAATCGCGTGCGGATGCGCGCCACCAGCTCTTTGGGATTGAACGGCTTCACGACGTAGTCGTCGGCGCCCGCCTCGAGCCCTTCGACGACGTCGTTGGTGTCGCCCTTCGCGGTCAGCATGATGATGGGCGTGCCGGTTGTCTCGCGCAGGCGCCGGCAGACCTCGATTCCGCCCATGCCGGGAAGCATGACGTCTAACAAGACGAGATCGGGGTTCACCGTTGCGAAAGCCTCGACGGCCGCCGCACCGTCGTGCACGAGGTGGGGTTCGAAGCCCTCGCCCAAGAGAACGATGCTAATCATCTCGGCGAGCGCCGTATCGTCGTCAACGACGAGGATGCGTGCGGTCATCGCCTGCCTCCGCTCAGTCGTTCCCGGCGCCATCGCCCAAGGATTCGATCATTGTTCGCCCCAGCCTAGACGAGTGTGAAACCATACGGCGTGTGAGCAACGACTCCCCCTGGACCTCGCCCGGCTGGGCCTCCCCCGGAGGCACCCCTGACGCCAATCAGGGGGCCGGCGCGTCGCCCAGCGCACCGTCCGCGAACGACCCGGCACCCGCATCCGGAGGCACCGCGCCCACGTACGGACCAGCGACCACCGGCGGGTGGGCCCCACCCCCGAAGCCGGGGCTCATTCCCCTGAGGCCGATCGACTTCGGCACACTCTTTGGCGCCACGTTTCAGGTACTGAAGCGCAATCCGCGGTCGACGTTCGGCGCGGCGCTGCTCATGAACGCACTCGTGTCGATCGTCGCCTTCGGCGCCGTCTTCGGGCTCAGCTATTCGAGCATTGACCGTCTGACCCGAGCATCCGGCGACGAGGCTGAGGCGATTGCCGCTGGCACATTCGGGCTGATTCTGATCGGCAGCGTGCTGGCCACCGCCGTCGCCCTCGTCGCGCAGGCCCTCCTGCAGGGCGTCATCACCATCGAGGTGTCGCGCCAGATTCTCGGTGAGAAGAACACCCTGCGCCAGTTGCTCGCGCGCGGCAGTGGCCGATGGGGAGCCCTCGTCGGTTGGACCCTGCTGCTCAGTCTCGCCCTGGTGGTCGCCATCTCGATTCTCGTGGGCATCGTCGCGCTGATGATCGTCGTCGGCGAGACCTCGATCGGCAGCGCCACGGCCATCGCCCTCGGCGTGCTCATCGGCATCGCCGGCGGCATTGGCATGGGCGTGCTCGCGGCGTGGCTGTGGATCAAGTTGGCACTCGTGCCCGCCGCCCTCATGATCGAGCGCCTGACGCTGGGCCGGGCGATTCGCCGGTCGTGGACACTCGTGCGCGGCTCGTTTTGGCGCACCTTCGGCATTCTGCTGCTCATCACGGTCATCGTTCAGATCGCGGCGAGCATCGTCTCCACGCCGTTCAGCCTCGTCGCCGCCTTTGGCGGGCTCCTCGCCAACCCCGCGGGCGATGAACTCACGAATGTTGGCCTGCTGATCGCGGCGAATGTCCTCAGCGTCGCCGTCACCGTCGTCGTCGGCGCGATCGGCGCCGTGCTCACGACGTCGGCCGTCGCCCTCATCTACACCGACATTCGGATGCGCCGCGAAGGCCTTGATCTCGACCTGCAGCAGGCGACCGAACAGGCCGCCGCTGGGGGCACGCCAGAAGACCCCTACCGGCGCGGCCTCGACGGCGCGACGCGACCGCTGTAACCGCGTGACGAGCGTCTTCAGCACGATCGCGCACCTCGGTGCGCTCGCCGGTGCGCCGCTCACTCCCGACGCGCCAGACGCGCGTGACCTCGTCCGCCGGGAACTCGCTCACCCGCGGTACGCCGAGGCGCAGCCCACCTGGTTCGACCTCCTCTCACAGAGCGTGGTCGACTGGTTCCTCGGCCTCTTCGAGAGCGGAGTATCGGGCCCGCCCGGTCTCGGACTGGTGATCGTGTTGCTCGTGATCGGCGCGCTCGTCGCGGTCGCGATCGCGGTGTACGGAATCCCCGCTCGCCGCGCCAAGCGCGCTGGGCGGGATGACCTGTTCGGCGACAGCGATGCGCGCAGCGCGCGCGACATGCGCCGCGACGCCGAGGCGGCCGCCGCGCGCGGCGACTGGGCGAGCGCGATTGCCGATCGATACCGAGCCATCGCGCGGTCGCTCGACGAACGCACGATCGTCACCGTGCATCCGGGAACCACCGCGCACGGTTTCGCGCGCCTCGCTGCGCGGGCGTATCCCGACGCCGGTGGCGACCTGGAGCGGGCCGCAGACGCCTTCGACGGCGTGCGCTACCTCGGGCGGGCCGGCACCCCCGACGCGTACGGGCAGCTTCGTGACCTCGACACACAGCTGAGCTCACGGCCCTCCCCCGTTGCGGCATCGGCCAGCGGGCGGTCGGCCGGGGCCACCGCGGCGGAGGTTCCCCGATGAGTGCGACGGTGCTCACGCCAAGCGTTGGCCGCACCGTGCGCCGCAGCTTGTTCTGGGCCGGGGCCGCCGGCGTCTCCATCGCCCTCGCGCTCGGGCTGACCGCACTCAACGGGGTGGCCAGCAGCACCGACCGGTGGGATCCGCGCTCGGCCGCCCCGCGCGGCTCGCTCGCACTGACGACCGTGCTCGCCGACGAGGGCATCATGGTCGAGCTGGCCGCTACCCGCGCCGAGGTCGACGCAGCCATCGACGCAGCCCGACGGGCGGGCGAAACGGTCACCCTCCTGGTCGCCGACGGGCGCGCCCTGCTCGACGGTGAGAGCGTCGCCAGCCTCGCGGGCCTCGCCGACCGGCTCGTCCTCGCCGAACCTGCCCCCGACGCGCTCGATGCCCTCGGATTCCCGTTCAGCACGAGCCGCCCCACCAGCGGCCCCATCGAGGTGGGCACCTGCGCGCTGCCGGCGGCCGAGCGCGCCGGCACGATCGACGGCGACGCGATCGTGCTCTACGAGACCGAGGCCGACGAGCAGTGCGCGGTCGTCGACGGCGCGGCAGCCCTGCTGACGCAGTCGCGTGACGGAGCCGAGGTGATCGTGCTCGGGGCCGGCGAGGCGCTCGAGAACGGCGCGATCGACCGCGCGGGGAATGCCGCGCTCGCGCTGGGACTCACGGGCGCGCATCCCCGCCTCGTCTGGTACTCGCCATCCCCCGCCGACGTGGGGCTGGTCACGCTTGCCGACGTGACACCTGGCTGGGTCAACCCCCTCGCCTGGACGGCGATCGCCGCGCTGCTGGCCGCGGCCTTCTGGCGCGGGCGTCGGCTCGGCCCGGTCGTCATCGAAAACCTCCCCGTCGTCGTGAAGACGACAGAAACAATGGAGGGCCGTGCACGGTTGTACGCGCGCGGCGGAGCGCGACTGCGCGCGCTCGATGCCCTGCGCGTGGGCACGCTGCGGCGCCTCTCGGCCACGCTCGCACTGGGTACAGCCGCCGGCGTCGACGACATCGTGGCCGCCGCCGCCAGCACCACGGGGCGAGACCTTCGATCGACGCGCGAGCTGCTCGTCGATGCGGAACCCGCGAACGACACCGAACTGATGAGGTACAGCGAGAGCCTCATCGACCTTGAGCAGGCCGTCTCCCGACGGGTCGCGCTCGACGACGATTCAGACACACCCGAGAGGATGACCGGATGAGCGACACCGCGACCACCGACCCCCAGGGCGCCGCCCCCGACTCCGGAGCGGGTCACGGCGCCGGCACCGCCGGCTCCGTCGACGCCGCGGCGATTCGCGAGAAGTTTCTCGCCGTGCGCGGCGAGGTCGGTAAGGCCGTCGTTGGTCAAGACGGGGCCGTGAGCGGCTTGATCGTCGCGCTGCTGTCGGGCGGCCACGTATTGCTTGAGGGTGTTCCCGGCGTCGCGAAGACGCTGCTCGTGCGCACGCTCAGCGCGGCGCTCGATCTGCGCACCGCGCGCGTGCAGTTCACCCCCGACCTCATGCCAGGCGACGTCACGGGCTCGGTCGTCTACGACGCCAAGAACGGTGACTTCGAGTTTCGGCCCGGCCCAGTGTTCACCAACATCATGCTGGCCGACGAGATCAACCGAACGCCCCCCAAGACCCAGTCATCGCTGCTGGAAGCGATGGAGGAGCGCCAGGTCACGGTCGACGGCGAGAGCCACCTGCTTCCGAAGCCGTTCATGGTCGCCGCCACGCAGAACCCCGTCGAGTACGAGGGCACCTACACGCTGCCCGAGGCACAGCTCGACCGGTTCCTGCTGAAGCTCGTGCTCGATCTGCCGCCCCGCGACGCCGAAATCGACGTACTCACCCGCCACGCCGAGGGATTCGACCCGCGCGACCTCGCCGCCGCCGGGGTGAGCGCCGTCGTCACCGGCGACGATATCGCCGCGGCGCGGGCCTCCGTCGGCCGCATCGACGCCTCAGCCGAGCTGATCGGCTACATCGTCGACCTTGCCCGCGCGACGCGTCAGAGCCCGTCGGTCAAGCTCGGCGTCAGCCCCCGCGGCACGACCGCGCTGCTCGCCGCAGCCAAGGCGTGGGCCTGGCTGTCGGGTGCCGACGGCGTCACTCCTGACCACGTGCAGGCCATGCTGCTGCCCGTGTGGCGCCACCGCCTGGCGCTGCGACCCGAGGCAGAACTCGAGGGCGTCACGGCCGACACGATCCTGCGCTCGATCGTGCAGCAGGTGCAGGTGCCGCTCTAGTGGCCACCGAGATTTAGCCATGGCAGTCACCGGCTGGTTCGTGCTGCTCGTCGCGCTCGGCGTCGTGCCCGTCATCGCGCTCGATACCGCATTCGGAGCGGGCTGGGTGTTCGTTGCGTGGATCGCTCTCTGCGGGGTTCTCGCGCTGATCGACCTGGCACTCGCCGCCTCGCCACGAGCAGTCGAGCTGGCGCGCTCAACGGCCGATCGCGTGCGCCTGACCGAGAGCGCGTCGGCCACGCTGTACGTCACCAACCCGGGGCGGCGGAGGCTGCGCGGCATTATCCGCGACGCGTGGGAGCCGTCGGCGGGCGCGCGGCCCGCCCGGCAGACCCTCGACGTGCCGGCTGGCGAACGGCGGGCGGTGACGACCACGCTCACCCCGTGGCGGCGCGGCGAGCGCCGCAGCGCCGCCGTCACCATTCGCGCGCTGGGACCGCTGCGATTGGCGGGGCGCCAGGCGAGCATCCTCGTGCCGGGCACGATCACGGTGCTTCCCGAATTCGCGTCGCGCAAACACCTGCCATCGCGCCTCGCGCGCCTGCGTGAACTCGACGGGCGCACGAGCGTCATGGTGCGCGGGCAGGGCACCGAGTTCGACAGCCTGCGCGAATACGTGCGCGGCGACGACGTGCGCTCGATCGACTGGCGGGCGACCGCCCGGCGCGGCGGCGAGCCGGGCGGCTCGGGGGCCGTGGGCCCCGCACAGACGCTCATGGTGCGCACCTGGCGACCCGAGCGCGACCGGCGCGTCATCGTGATCGT
>DASSWY010000023.1:0-3996 GCA_035704325.1 Microcella sp.
GCGAAAAAGAGGGTGGGGTGACGGTCGACAGCTACCGCGTCGCCCGCGACCCCCGGCTGTTCTTCGCGGGCTACGGGCCCGCCGCGTCGACCATCGGGGCGAACCGTGCCGGGCGCAACATCGCGCGGCAGGTCATCGCGCAGCTGAGCCGCATCGGCCGCTAGGCGGTCTTGTGCCCGCCGGTGGGCGTGCGCGCGGTGTACGGACGCGTCGACCGAATGGGGGATGCGCACGACACCTCTCGTGCGCTGTGCTGGTTGCATGACCGCAGACGCACGAGCCGACGCCGACGCTTCCGCAGACACCCACGCACCCGCTGGCCGGGAGAGGCGCCCCGAGCGTTGGTGGCACCGTCACCGCCGCGTCGTCGGCACCGTCGGTGCGGTGGCGGCGACCGCGCTCGCGGCCACCTGGCTCGTCGTGGTGCCGGGTGAGGCGGCCGAGGCCGAGGGTCTGCAGCGCTTCCTGTTGCAGTACGCGCACTCGATCTGCTGGGGGCTGCTCGCGATTGCGCTGGCCGGATTCGCGGCACGCGCCCCGCGCATCCTGATTGATGGATGCGCGTGGGCGGCGCTCGCCGCGTACGCCGCGTTCCTCGCCGCCCTCGCCCTGTAAACCGCCGGCGCCGGCGGTCGGAAACGACGAACGGGCCGGAGGAAAGCCTCCGACCCGTTCGCGATGACGCGCCCTCGCGCTACTCGACCATGACCCGGTCAAGCTGCAGCGACGTCGTGCCGCGCAGCTCGAGGCTGTAGCCCTGCACGTCGCTCAGCGTCAGGCCGTCGTTCGGCGCCCCGGCCGGCTGCTGGCGCGCCCGGTCGAAGTCGTCGAACGGCACCGTGATCTTCTGCCAGCCGGTGCCGCGCACGGTCACGTCGGCGGTGAACCGCTCGGCGGTGTCGGGCGCCTGGTACACGCGGATGTAGTCGACCAGCAGCGACTGCGGGAACTCGAGGTCGTCACCCAGCTGCCCGCCGAAGTTGCCGCCCACGGCGACGTTCGTGAGCAGCGTGAACGGGTGGTCGAACACCCACTCGTTCGGCTCCAGATCGGCCGGCGAGGCCGTGTGGTACGGGATTCCGTCGACGAACCAATCGATCCGCTCGGGCGTCCACTCGACCGTGAAGGTGTGCCAGTCGTCGTACACCGGCGTGCCGAAGTCGTAGATGCCGCCGAACGACTGGCCGCCCGAGTAGCCGGGGCCGTGGATGGTGCCGAAGATCTCATTCGGCAGGCGGCCGACGAACTCCATGATGTCGATCTCGCCCGTCTGGGGCCATCCGACGTCGCGGAAGTCGTTGCCGAGGGTCCACACGGCCGGCCAGATGCCGCTGCCCTGCGGCACCAGCACCCGCGTCTCCATGCGCCCGTACTCGAACTCCTGCTTGTTCTCGGTGATGAGGCGTGCCGAGGTGTACTCGCAGGGGCCGTACCAGCACTGCAGCTCGGTCGTCGCGGGGTCGATCTCGTTCACGGTGATGCGCAGGTTGCCCTCGCCGTCGAGCGCCGCGTTGTCGGTCGAGTCGGTGTAGTACTGCAACTCGTCGTTGCCCCACCCCCAGCCGCCGGTCTCGTAGGTCCAGTTCTCGGGGTTGGCCCGGGTGCCTGCCGCGCCGTCGAACTCGTCACTCCACGCCAGTTCCCACGTGTCGGGTCCGCCGTCGGGCGCCGCGTTGTCGGCGATGCCGACCGTGAGGCGCTGGTTGGGCTTCGTGGTGTTGACCCAGAACGACAGACCGTCGGCCTGCGACCAGTCTTGGCCGCCCTCGATCGGGCGGTTCACGGTGCCGGTGCCGCGGTTGGCGATGTCGAGCACGCGCTCGACCGTGTCGGCACCCGGGTACGCGCCGCCCGCATCCGCGATGTCGATGCGCGCTCCGCGCTCGACGTCGAGCAGCCAGGGCGTCGACTCGAAGTCGTCGACCAGTCCCGCGACCCGCTCGTCGTCATCCTGGATGCTCACGGCAGCCGTACGGATCACGCCGAATTCGGCGCCGACGGGGTTCGACAGGGCGACGACGAATGTCTCATCGACCTCCCACTTGTCGTTCTGCACCGTCTCGACTGAGACGGATGCCTCGCGCTCGCCCGCCGGAATGGTGACGGTGCCCGAGGCGGCGACAAAGTCTTCGCCCTCGGTTGCGGGCAGGTCTTCCGTCAGCGTGCGGGCCTGGGTCGTGAAGGCCGACCAGTCGACGGTGACGTCGGTGTCGGACACGCGGTTCAGGCGAACCGTGGTGACGGCGTCATCGCCCTCGGTGACCTCGTAGCCGGCGCGGTCGAACGCAACCGCCAGCGGCGCGGGCGCGCGCTCGCCCCACAGCAGTACGTCGTCGACGTAGTACGTGACCTCGCCGGGCGTGCGCAGCGTGCCGATCGCGTAGCCGTGCACCTCGGTGAGCGTGAAGCCGTCGTTCGGCGCTCCGTTGCCGATCTCCTTGCGCAGGAAGTCGTCGAAGTCGAAGGTCAGGAACTTCCATCCCGTCCAGTCGTCTTCGAAGGCGACGCTGAAGCGCTCGCCGTCGTCGCGGGTCGAGCCGGGGTTTCGGTTGTCGACCACGTCGATAAAGAGGTCGGTTCCGGTGCCGTTGCCGTACATCCAGAAGCCGATGCCCTGGAAGGTGCTCCAGTCTTGCGGCACCCACTCGTCGAGCGTCTCATTCGGGAAGGCGCGCACGACGACGCCGAAGGTGCCGACGTCGAAGGTGCCGCGCAGCGTCGTGTTGCCGTCGGCCGCTCCGGGAACCGGGGCGGGCGGCGTCGTCGACTGCCCGTAGCTCATCGTCGAGTCGGCGCCGGTTGCCTGCAGCCAGCCGATGTCGATCGTGCCGTCGCGACCCTGGTCGAGCGGGGCCTCCATGTCGTCGACCAGCTGAGTGCGGCCGGTCGGCGGGCCGACGACCTCACCGTCGTTGTCGATGATCGTGACCGTCGCGGTGGTGGGGCTACCGAGCGTTGCGCCGCTCGGGTCGCTGAGCGTCACCGTAAACGTCTCCGAGCCCTCGTCGAGGGCGTCGTCGACCGTCGGAATCGAGACGGATGCGCGGGTCGCGCCCGCCGCGATCGTTACGGTCTCCGACACGGCCGCGTAATCGTCGCCCGCGGTCGCCGTTCCGTCGGCGGTGGTGGCGACTACGGTCACGTCGCTTGCGGCGGCAAAGTTCAGCGCGACGTCGACGGTGGCGGTGCCGCCCTCGACGACGGTCGCGGTGCTCGACGCCACGCGCGCGGTCGGCGTCAGGTCATCGGCCGAGAAGAGTTCGATGTCGTCGAGGGCGATCGACGAGTTGCCCGCAAGCGCGGGGATCGCGAAGCCCTGCACGAGGTCAAGCTGCAGCCCGTCGTTCGGGGCGCCGTCGTTCTGGAAGCCAGCGCGCGTGAACTGGTCCCACGTGAGTTCTTTCGTGACCCAGAGGTTGTCGACGTTCGGGTCGGACTCGTCGGCGAGCTGCACGTCGAAGCGCTCGTAGGTGGCAGCGTCTGCGCTGCCGTCGAAGATCTCGAAGCGGAACTGCGCGTCGGGGTTGTCGGCGCCGCGGTACGAGAACCGCACGCCATCGAAGACCGAGAAGTCGATCGGCTGATCAAACTCGACGCCGTAGCCGCCGAAGCTGCCGGGCTCGGTGACGTTCCAACCGAAGTTGAGAATGCCGGTCGGGCCGAGCTGGCCGGGCTTCGCCCGCCCGTCGGTGTCGGCGATGACCTCGACGCCGCCGCCGGCAGCACCGTAGAAGAATTGACCGGGGATCGCCCCGTCGTCGAAGTTACCGATCACAGCCGTGGTGGCGGCGGCCGCGGGGGTTGTGGCCAGGGCGATCGGAACGAGCAGCGCTACCGCTGCGGTCGTCGCGATTGCCCGGCGCCTGAGCGTTGGTGTTTGTGGGGACATGCACTCACTCCGGGGGTCGTCGACGCCCCTCGTTGGACGTCGGACACCACGGTAAGCACAATGAGAGCGCTCTCACAGTCCGCCTTTTGGGGGACTTTGTGCCCCGA
>DASSWY010000024.1:0-3952 GCA_035704325.1 Microcella sp.
TCGTCGACGAAGGGGCCCTTCTTGAGGCTGCGAGGCATCTTCTCTTACTCCTACTTGCGCTTCTTGCCGACGGTGCGACGACGGACGATGAGCTTGTCGCTCTCCTTGTTGGGGCGACGGGTACGGCCCTCGGGCTGACCCCACGGGCTCACCGGGTGACGACCACCGGAGGTCTTGCCCTCGCCACCACCGTGCGGGTGGTCGATCGGGTTCATCGCGACACCGCGGACGGTCGGGCGGACGCCCTTCCAGCGCTTACGGCCGGCCTTACCCCAGTTAATGTTCGACTGCTCGGCGTTGCCGACCTCGCCGACGGTCGCGCGGCAGCGCGCGTCGACGTTGCGGATCTCGCCCGAGGGCAGACGCAGCTGGGCGTAGGGGCCGTCCTTGGCGACAAGGCGAACCGAGGCGCCGGCCGAGCGGGCCATCTTTGCGCCGCCACCGGGGCGCAGCTCGATGGCGTGCACGACGGTACCGACGGGGATGTTGCGCAGCGGCAGGTTGTTGCCGGGCTTGATGTCGGCGCCGGGGCCCGACTCAACGATGTCGCCCTGCTTCAGCTTGTTCGGCGCGATGATGTAGCGCTTCGTGCCGTCCACGAAGTGCAGCAGCGCGATGCGCGCCGTGCGGTTCGGGTCGTACTCGATGTGCGCGACCTTCGCGTCGACGCCGTCCTTGTCGTTACGACGGAAGTCGATGACGCGGTACTGGCGCTTGTGGCCACCACCGATGTGACGGGTCGTGATGCGACCGGTGTTGTTGCGGCCACCGGTCTTCGGCAGCGGCTTGAGAAGCGACTTCTCGGGGGTCGAGCGCGTGATTTCTGCGAAATCAGCGACCGACGAGCCGCGACGACCCGGCGTCGTGGGCTTGTACTTGCGAATAGCCATTGTCTGTCGTCCTTCGTCTAGCCGACGGCCGTGAAGATGTCGATGGTGCCCGACTTCAGGGTCACGATGGCGCGCTTGGTGTCTTTGCGCTTGCCGGTGCCGAAGCGGGTGCGGCGGGTCTTGCCCGTGCGGTTGAGCGTGTTCACCGAGGCGACCTTCACGCCGAAGATCTTCTCGATCGCGAACTTGATTTCGGTCTTGTTCGCACGCGGGTCAACGAGGAAGGTGTACTTGCCGTCGTCGATGAGCGCGTAGCTCTTCTCGCTCACGACCGGCGCGATGATGACGTCGCGCGGGTCTTTGTTCTGGGCGGTGGTGTGGATGCTCAACGCTCGACCTCTTCCTTCTTGGTCTTGCTGGCGACGAACGCCTCGTACGCCGACTTCGTGAAGACGATGTCGTCGCTGACCAGAACGTCGTACGCGTTCAGCTGGTCGGGAGTGATCACGTGCAGGTTCTTGAGGTTGCGCACGCTCTTCTGCGCGAGCTCGTCGTCGCGCTCGATCACGACGAGAACCTTGCGGCCCGAGGTGAGCGATGCGATGACCGACGCGGCAGCCTTCGTCGAGGGCGCGTCCGAACCGAACGACTCGACGATGTGCAGGCGGTCGCCGCGGGCGCGGTCAGACAGAGCGCCGAGCAGAGCCGCGGCGATCATCTTCTTGGGGGTGCGCTGCGAGTAGTCACGCGGCTTCGGGCCGTGGACCGTGCCACCACCGGTGTGCTCGGGAGCACGGACCGAACCCTGACGGCTGCGGCCGGTGCCCTTCTGCTTGAACGGCTTGCGACCGGAGCCCGAGACCTCGCCGCGCGTCTTGGTCGAGTGCGTTCCCTGGCGCGCCGCGGCGAGCTGGGCAACAACGACCTGGTGCAGCAGGGGAACGTTGGTCTGAACGTCGAACACGTTCGCGGGCAGGTCGACCGAGCCGGTCTTCTTGCCGGCGGCGTCGACGATGTCGAGTGAGGTAGCCATGGCGGTTACGCCCCCTTCACGGCGTTGCGGACGAACACGAGACGACCGCGGGCACCGGGAACGGCGCCCTTGATGAGCAGCAGGCCCTTCTCGGCGTCAACCGAGTGGACGGTGAGGTTGAGCACCGACACACGCTCGCCACCCATACGACCGGCCATGCGCATGCCCTTGAACACGCGGCTGGGGGTCGCCGAAGCGCCGATCGAGCCGGGCTTGCGGTGGTTACGGTGCGAACCGTGCGAGGCCGAGACACCCTTGAAGTTGTGGCGCTTCATGACACCGGCGAAGCCCTTGCCCTTGCTGGTGCCGACCACGTCGACCTTCTGGCCGGGCTCGAACACGTCGACGGTCAGTTCCTGACCGGGCGTGTACTCGGCGGCGTCGGCCGTGCGGATCTCGGTGAGGTGGCGGCGCGGGGTCGTGCCGGCCTTCTCGAAGTGGCCCGTGAGGGGCTTGGTGACCTTGCGGGGGTCGATGGCGCCGTAGGCGATCTGCACAGCCTCGTAGCCGTCGATGTCGACGGTACGAACCTGCGTGACCACGTTCGGGGCGATCGAGACAACGGTGACGGGCACGAGCTTGTTGTTCTCGTCCCACACCTGCGTCATGCCGAGCTTCGTGCCCAGCAGACCCTTGGTCGTCTTGAGTGCAGACATGTCCGGGTTCCTTAGAGCTTGATCTCGATGTTGACGTCGGCGGGCAGGTCGAGACGCATGAGCGAGTCGACGGCCTTCGGCGTCGGGTCAATGATGTCGATGAGCCGCTTGTGGGTGCGCTTCTCGAAGTGCTCGCGGCTGTCCTTGTACTTGTGGGGCGAACGAATGACGGCCACCACGTTCTTCTCCGTGGGGAGGGGCACCGGGCCCACGACGGTCGCTCCGGCACGGGTGACCGTGTCGACGATCTTGCGCGCCGACGCGTCGAGACCAGCGTGGTCATACGACTTCAGTCGGATGCGGATCTTCTGTCCCGCCATGCTCAACTCTCTTCCTTGTTGAATCGGGCCCGGCCTATCGGCCGCACCCCAGCGCGGAGCGCTATCGCTGTCGCACCACTGTTCTTCTGTCAAACGTCAACCGGCTGCCTTCGCCCCGCACGCGAAAGGTGGACCCCTTCGTGAGCGGCGGATACCGACGGGCGCGATCTCCGCATTTCACCGGCCCACGCTGCAACGTGGGACGCTGCGGGCGCACACTCCTCAGGAACAGGATTTCTCCTGTTGTGGTGAGGGGGTCGGTTTACGCTGTGTTCTGCTACCCGCGGCCTAGAGTCCGGGTGAAACGCACCTGCGTTTCACGCGCCCTATGCACTGCCTGGCAGTGAGCCGCACGACAACGCGCGGCGTATGGAACTAGGAAAGTTTGCCACACCCGCGCACCCCGTGCAACCCGGGCGTGTCGCCGGAGAGAAGCGCCCATTTCTGGGCGTTTCGGCGACAGCGCCCCGAGCGCCGTCTCGGCGCTCGGTCGGCCCGGGACGCGCAATCTCGGCTATGAGAGATACCGCGACAGCGCCCCGACGGCCGTCTCGGCCGTCGGTCGGCCCAGGATGGAGCATCTCGGCCATAAGAGGCGACAGCGCCCCGAGCGCCGTCTCGGCGCTCGGTCGGCCCGGGACGCGCAATCTCGGCCACAAAAGGCGACACGCCGCGGCTCAGGACGCCAGCACCTCACCACCGAGCACCGTGTGGGCGACGAGAGGCACGCCAGCGCGGTACCCCAGCCAACGGTAGTCGGGGGCCTGCAGCACGACGAGGTCGCCCCGCGCGCCCACTCCGAGGTGCCCCACGTCGCCGCGCTGGAGCGCTGCGGCCCCTCCGACGGTGGCGGCGGCGAGCGCTTCGAGCGGGGTGAGCCCCATCTCGCGCACCGCCAGGGCGATCGCGAGTGTCATGGAGCTCGAGTAGTTCGACCCGGGGTTCGCGTCGGAGGCGATCGCGATGGTGACACCCGCGTCGATCAGGTGTCGGGCATCCGGATACGGCTGCCGCGTCGAGAATTCGACGAGCGGGAGCAGCGTCGCGACGGTGGATGCGGCGGCGAGCGCCTCGACGTCGTCGCCCGTCAGGTGCGTGGCATGATCAACGCTG
>DASSWY010000051.1:0-3108 GCA_035704325.1 Microcella sp.
ACCCTGCAGGTACTCAAGGCCGGCCACGTTCTCAGGCGAGTTGGCGGTCACGGTGCCGTCGTCAATGAGCTGGCCGCCAGCCTGGTTCATGAACACACCGACGCGGGCGTACTCACGACCCATCGACAGGCCGACCTGGTCACCGGTGGTGAGCGTGGCGGCGACGGTCTGCAGCTCGTCCCAGGTGGTGGGCACGTCGGCGTCAGTGAGGCCCGCGGCCTCCCACGCCTCGGTGTTGATCTGCAGGCCGAGGGTCGAGAAGTCTTTCGGCGCGCAGTAGAACTCGTCCTCGTAGCTGAACTGCTCGACGAGCGCGGGCAGGAAGTCGCCGGCGTTGGCGAGGTCACCCGCGTACGGCTCGAGGAAGCCCTGCGCCGCGTAGGTCTCGAACTGGTCCCAGGGCAAGTAGAAGAGGTCGGGCGGGTTGTTGCCCGCGAAGCCCTGACCGAGCTGCTGAATGAGGTCGTTGGCGACGACGATCTCGACCTCGGTGCCGGTCTCTTCCGTGAAACGAGCGGCAGCCTCTTCGTAGTAGCCGGCCTCGGCGGGGCCCGACGACGCGATCAGCACGCTCAGCGAGTCGCCACCCGCGGCGCCGTCACCGTCGCCCGAGCCCTCGCCGTCAGCGGCGCAGGCGGTTAGAGTGACGGCGAGCGCCCCGGTCAACCCCAGGGCGGTCCATTGTGATGCCTTCACAGTGATTCCTTTCGATGAGTGATTGCCGGAGCCTTAGGCGCCGGTGATTCCGCCGAGCGCGAGGTGGCTAGACCTGCGCTCGACGAGTCGAGGCACGAGGAGCCGATGCGTCGGCTCCTCGTTGCTGTCTGGATTCGCCCGCACGTCGCCGCCGCTCTCGCCGAACAGCAGCTCAAGGGCGGCAGCGACGACCTCGTCGAGCGGCTGGTCGACGCTCGAGAGACCAATGGCCCGCGCGACGGGCGTGTTGTCGAAGCCGACGATCGGCAGTTCGGGCCGGCCGGCCGCGGTCGCCGCCATCAGCGCGCCGAGCGCGAGCGAGTCGCTGGCGCAGACGATCGCGTCGGGGGCGGTGGGCTGAGACAGCAGCTGCGTGGCGCACGCGGCCCCCGCATCCACGCCGTCTTCGGTCGCGAGCGAGAGCGCGGCGCGCGTCGCCTCGTCGAGGCCGCACGCCTCCTCCCAGCCGGCGCGACGCTCATCGCCGGTGCCGGACGGGCTCGGCCAGCCGATCCACGCGACGCGCTGTGATCCGGATGCGCGCAGCCGGTTTACGGCGTCACGCACGCCCGCGCGCCCATCGACGTCGACCCAGCGGTGGCGCGGGTCGTCGAGGTCGCCGCCCCACGGGCGACCGAACGAGACGAACGGCACCCCGTTGTCGATGAGCCACTGCTGGCGGATGTCGCCGTGCACGGTGCCGATGAGCACGAACGCGTCGACGTCGGAGCCGTCGTGCAGGCGGCGGATGTGCGCGAGCTCGTCCTCGGCGCCGTCGGCCGTGAAGATCATGACCCGCAGCTCACGCGCGTCGGCCTGCTCGGCGAGCTTGTGCAGGAAGCGGTCGAGCACGGCGCCCGAGATGCCGTCGCGCAGCGGGTCGAGGCGAATGCCGATCGTGGCCGAGCGACGGGTGCGCAGGCGCCGGGCGGAGGCGTGCGGCCGGTAGCCGAGTTCGGAGATCGCGCGCTGCACCCTCTCGCGGGTGGTCTCGCGCACAATGTCGGGGCTGTTGAGCACGTTCGAGACGGTCTGGCGGGAAACCCCCGCGGCCTGCGCGACGTCGTCGACGGTCGGCATGCGTCCCACGTGCGCCCCCTTTGGCCCAGTAGAAAAAGTTTCGGGTGATTTTTGATCGTTCATTTTGAACGTTCTAATTCTTGGGTAGTGTGTCCCACACCAGACGCCGGTGTCAAGCCCTCGAGCGGTCGCCGGCACCGCACCACCCGCCAGCAAGCAGTCCGATACCCGCCCGCCACGACCGAGGAGCACCCGCCGTGACCCCACCCCGCCAACCGCTGCTGCACGACGCTCTCACCGTCCTGCGCGCGCCAACGCAGGTCTGGTCAGCACCCTCGGGCGAGATGGGCGCGGCCGCGATCCATGGCGTGTATCTGGCGGATGTTCGGCTCATTCGTGCGCGTCAGCTCACGGTGGGTGGTACCCCGCCCGAGCACATCGCGACCGGGGCGGCGCGCGCGGATGCGGCGCGCATCCAGTACCTGCTGCGCGAGCTCGACGACGCGACGCCCGACCCCGGCGTGCGGCTCGAAGTCGACCGCACCGTCGACTCGGACGGCGTCACCGAACAGCTGACCCTGCGCTCGCGGCACGCCGAGCCGATCACGACCACGGTCGAGATCGAGCTCGAGGCCGACGCCAGCCTCATGGAGTCGATCAAGCAGGGGCACCGCGAGGCCGCCGGCGTAACGCCGAGCGCTGATGGCGACGTCGTGCGCTGGAGCGGCGAGAGCGTCGACGCGATGCTGACGACGAGCGATCTTGCGGCGCGCGTTGACGGGGCGAGCATCCTGCTGAGCGCCGAGGTGACGATTCCGCCGCGCGGCGACGTCACGGTCGGCTGGCGCCTCGACGCCGTCGACCGCATCGCCGCGGTGCGTGGTGCCGACGGCCCCGCGCCGTGGTCGACCCCCGTGATCGACGCTGGCGACCAGCGGCTCGCGCGCTGGGTGACGCAGTCGCTCACCGACCTCGACGCGCTGCGCATGGCGACGACCGCGCGGCCCGACCAGCAGTTCTTGGCGGCCGGGGCACCGTGGTTCTTCACCCTGTTTGGCCGCGACTCGCTGTGGGCGGCGCGGTTCCTGCTGCCGCTCGGCACGCAGCTCGCCGCCGACACCCTGCGCGTGCTCGCCGGGCTGCAGGGCACCGAGCTGGTTGACGACACCGCCGAAGAGCCGGGCAAGATCATGCACGAGTTGCGCCGCCAGACGCTCGTCGTCGACGACGCGACGTCGCTGCCGCCGCTCTACTACGGCACCGTCGACGCGACCGCGCTGTGGGTCTGCCTGCTGCACGACGCCTGGCGCTGGGGCATGCCCGACGACGAGGTGCGCGCGCTGCTGCCCGCGCTCGAGCAGGCGCTTGCCTGGATGCGCGACCACGGCGACG
>DASSWY010000097.1:0-6322 GCA_035704325.1 Microcella sp.
GGCTGGCTGATCTCGATCTTCGATGCCGCGGCGAACGCGTTCCTGCGTCTGCTGCGCATCGAGCCGGTGCACGACCTCGACTCGAGTGCGAGCGCCGACGACCTCGAGCACATCATCGAAGACTCGCGCGAGAGCGGCGATCTGCCCGAAAACCTGTCGATCATCCTCGACCGCATTCTCGACTTCCCGAACCAAGACGTCGAGCACGCCATGGTTCCCCGGGCCCACGTTGACGTCGTGCGCCCGACCGTGACGGTGGGGGAGGTGCGCGAGCGCATGGCCGCCGCGCACACCCGCTACCCCGTCGTCGACGACGACGAGCAGCCGATCGGGGTGGTGCAGCTCGCCGACCTGCTGCGCAGCGACCTCGCCGACGACGCCCTCGTCACCGAACTCATGCGCGAGCCGGTCGTCGTGCCGACGCTCATGAGCCTGCCCGATGCGCTCGTGCGGCTCACCGAGACGCGTAACGAGCTGGCGTGCGTCATTGATGAGTACGGCGGCTTCGCCGGAGTGCTCACTCTCGAAGACTTGGCCGAGGAGGTCGTTGGCGAGATCACCGACGAACACGACGCCGAACTTGACGAGGTCGTCGAGAAGGTTGCCGACGACGAGTGGGTCATGGATGGCGACGTGCACATCGACGAGATCGAGCGCGCGGTCGGCCACGACCTGCCGCGCGGCGACTACGAGACGATCGCCGGCCTGCTGATCGCCGAGCGAGGCGAGCTGCCCGAGCAGGGCGACACCATCGAGGTGCGCCTGCCGGTCGACGGAGCTGACCTCATCGAAGACGAGCCCATGACTCGCCTGCTGATCGTCGAGGTGCTCGAACTTGACCGCCACGTGCCGAGCGAACTGCGCGTTCGGCTCGTTGAGCGTCCGGCAACCGGCCCGGTCGATGTGCGTGAGGGCGCCGACGAACCGGATGCCGAGACGGCTGCCGCGAACGCGGCGGCGGATGCGGTGGTCGCGATGGGCGCCGATGATGCGCCCCGAGCATCCGGCGACGACACGAAGGGCGGTGCCCGATGAGCCCGCTTCTGGTGCTGATCGTCACGATCGGCCTGATCGTGCTGAGCGCGTTCTTCGTCATCATCGAGTTCGCGCTGCTCGGCGCCCGCCGTCACCGGCTGGAAGAAGAGGCGGTGACGAGCCGCTCGGCGCGCGCCGCCCTGAAGGGCATGAACGAGCTGACGATGATGCTCGCCGTCGCCCAGCTCGGCATCACCGCGTGCACCTTCGCGCTCGGTGCTGTCACGAAGCCGGGTGTCGAAGCGCTGCTCGCGCCGCTCTTCGACGGCTGGATGCCCGACTGGCTGTCGGGTGGCATCGCCTTCACGCTCTCGCTGCTGATCGTGACCTTCCTGCACCTCGTGATCGGCGAGATGGCCCCCAAGTCGTGGGCGATCGCGCACCCCGAGCTCTCGGCGAAGGTCATCGGAATTCCGTCCCGGATCTTCGTGACCGTGCTTCGTCCGGCTCTGAGCGTGATCAACACCATCGCGAACCGCTTGGTGGCGGCGGCGGGAGTGACGCCGGTCGACCGCGCCGCGGTCGGCGGGCAAGACATCGCGACCATTCGCCAGCTCGTCGACCACTCCGCCCAGATCGGAGTGCTCGAGCAAGACATGCGCGCCCAGATCTCGGGCGTCATCGACCTGCAGACGATGTCGGTCGAGTCGCTGATTGACGAGGGGCGCACCGTCACCACGGTGCCGCGAACCGCGACCGTCGCCGATGTTCAGGCGACCGCGCGACGCACGGGCCACCTGCGCATCCTCATCGACGACGGCGATGGCGACGGGCTTCCCGGCGTCGTGCACGTGCGCGACACGCTGCTCGCCGACCGTGAGAGCAACGCGCTCGATTTTGCGCGCGAGGCGTACCGCATCGATGCCGGAACGCCGGTGCACGAGGCGCTCACCCGCATGCAGGCGAACAGCGTGCAGCTGGCGGTGATCATGCGCGGCACCGAGCTCGTGGGCGTGGTCACGCTGGCCGACGTGCTGCGCCGCGTGTTGCCGCCGGTGCTTCCCGCGCCGGCACTGTAGGCGAAGCGGGCGTCGCGGCAGAGATGTCGCGACGCCCTAACGCGGCGTCGGCGGCGTCGGCTCAGTCAGCTCAGTGCGAGCGCAGTGCCTCGATGAGCTCGTCCTTGCGCATGTCGCTGTAACCGCTCAGGCCGAGCTCTTTGGCGCGCGAGCGCAGCTCGTCGACCGTCCAGTCGTCGTACGAACCGCTGGCGCCGCCGCGCGAGCCCACGGTGTCGCGACCGTCGCGTGCCGCGGCGTTCGCAATGCGTGCGGCCTTCTCTTTCGAGGCGCCATCCTCGCGCAGCGACTCGTAGAGCTCCTCGTCCTTGATGCTGGGGTTGTCGTCTTTGGCAGCCATCGGGGGCGCTCCCTTCAATCGTTCTCTTGAGCCTGCCCGCCCAAGGCCGCTGGTGGGACGCGTCCTGACCGCGCTCACAGGGAGGTCGCCGCCGGTGCTCAGCCGCAGCGCACCGTGGCGTCGGTGTAGACGACCGCCGCGCCCTCGAAATCACCCTCGAAGTAGGTGAACACGCTGCCGCAGACATCGAGGGTGTGAAACCCGTCTTCCGCGAAGTCGTAGATCAGAAAGTAGGTGATCTCGCCGGCCGCGTCGATGCAGTACCGGCCGTCGACCGCCTCGAAGTACCCGACGAGTTCGGCCGTGCGCTGCTCGACTGCCGGGAGGTTCGCGGCGGGGTAGTCGCCCGGCGTGTTCTCCTCGGGCGCGCTGCCGCACTCGCCGGAACCGCCGCCGGTGGAATCGTCGTCGAGGTCCTCAGCCGAGGTGTCGTCGGTCTCGGCGGGAGCATCCGACGCGGCGGGCGCGGGGGCGTCGGCGGCGGGAGCGTCCTCGTCAGCCGGCGCCGCGCATCCGGCGGCGGCGAGAACAATCGCGCAGACCACCGCGATCACGTGGCGGCGGAGGCGGGTGGCGGTCACGGGTGGCTCCTTCACGGGCGCGTGTACGGCAGGGCCGGGGGCCCGCCTGAGCGGTCGCGGTCACGGTAACGCCGCGCGATGGCCCGGCACCATGGGACGAACGGCGTAACGGTGGGGATGGAGGGCACGCTGGGGGAGCCCTGCAAAGCCCTCGACACCGGGCCGCGCTGCTGAGAGCATGCGGCAATGAGCGAACCCGGCACCGCCACCCCCACCATCCTCCGATCGCTGCAGCAGGTTCTGCCGCCCACCGTGCTCGACCAGGTCGAGGTGGGGGAGGTCTTCGCCGAGCAGGAGGGGCTGAGCCGCCTCGGCAAGCGCATCGTCTCCACAGCATTCGGGGTCTCGGGTATCGAGACGCGCCGCACGGTGATCGCCGAGCTCGACGGTGAGCTGCGCGACGACCCCCGCTATTACGACGCCTCGACCAGACAACTGCTCGCCCCCGGCACGAAGGCGCGCAACGACCACTACATCGCCGAGGCGGGCCCGATCTTCGTCGAGGCCGCGCGGCGAGCGGTGGAGGGCGCGGCGGGCATCGAGGCCGCCGACGTCACGCACGTCATCACGGTGTCGTGCACCGGCTTCTTCGCGCCCGGCCCCGAGTACCTCATCGCGCGCGAGCTGCAGCTGCGACCGGGCGTGCAGCGCTATCACCTCGGCTTCATGGGCTGCTACGCGGCCATGCCCGCACTGCGCATGGCCGCGCAGCTCTGCGACGCCGACCCCGATGCCGTCGTGCTCGTCGTCAGCGTCGAGCTGTGCACCCTGCACCTGCGGGCCAGCGACGACCCCGACCTGATCGTGGCGAACTCGCTGTTCGGCGACGCCGGGGCCGCGGGAATCGTCACCAAGCGCGCCCTCGGCGTCGGTGAACGCGGCCTCGCCCTTGACCGCTCCGAGACGCTCGTGACCCCCGTAGGCGAGGGCGACATGGCGTGGACCATCGGCGACCAGGGCTTCGACATGGTGCTGTCGACCGCCGTGCCCCAGATCATCGGCGAGCACATCACGAGCGCGATCCGCCCGCTGCTCGACCACGACGCCGAGCTGCTGACGGCGCTCGAGACGAACGCGATCGGGGGCTCCGTCGCGCGGTGGGCCGTGCATCCGGGCGGGCGCAGCATCGTCGACAAGGTCGAGGAAAGCCTCGGGCTCGACGCCCACCAGGTGGCGCCGTCGCGCGACGTGCTGCGCGACATCGGCAACGTGTCGAGCGCGACCGTCATGCTCGTGATGCAGCGCAACCTTGAGCACTACGCCGAGCCCGGCGACCGACTGATCGCGATCGCGTTTGGCCCGGGGCTCACCGTCGAGTCAGCGCTCATGACCGTGGTGGAGGGCTAGTCGAGGTGCCGCCGTTGCCATCGCTGCGACATCGCGCGCACGACGCGCACGAACTCATGGATGCCCCCGACTGCGACCCGGCGCGCCTCGAGCGCACGTTTCAGCGCTTCGCCCTCGTCAACGCGCTCGTCAGCGACCTTGACGGGATGCTCGTGCGCGACATCGCGCCCCTCGCGGCCGCGCGCCCCGGCTCGCGCCCCCTGCGCCTGCTCGATGTGGGCACGGGCGGGGCCGACGTGCCGCGCGCGCTGATCGCGCGCGCCAGGCGCCGCGGCATTGCGCTGGAGGTGGTGGCGATCGACCCCGACGAGCGCGCGATCGCCTTCGCGCGCCGGCAGCCGCCCGTCGACGAGCTCACGGTGCGCGTCGCCCACACGGGCGAGCTCATCGCCGGGGGCGAGCGCTTCGACGTGGTTATGTCGAACCACGTCGTGCACCACCTCGACGCGCGCGGGCTGGGCGTGCTGCTCGCTGACTCTGAGCGCCTGCTCTCCCCGGGCGGCGTGGCCGTGCATCGCGATCTGGCGCGCAGCCGCCTCGGGTACGCGGCGTTCGCGGCGGGCACGGCGCTCGCGCATCCCTTTCTGTTGCGCGGCTCGTTCATTCGGCCTGACGGTCTGACGAGCATTCGCCGCTCGCACACGGTCGCTGAGCTTGCCGCGGCGGCTCCGCCCGGCTGGAAGGTGCGCGGCGGTGGCGCCCCGTGGCGCCTCGAACTGCGGTACGAGGCGCGCGATGGCTGACTCGCCGCGCGACCCGAACCCCGAAGCAAGCCCTGACCCGATCGACGTGGCGATCGTCGGTGGCGGCGCCAACGGCCTGTACCTGGCCTGCCTGCTTGCCCAGCGCGGCATCGGCGTGACGGTGCTCGAGCGACGGGGCGCGATCGCCGACCGCCCGCGCGCGTTCGGCATCCACCCCGCCGCCCTCGCGGCTCTTGACGCCGTGGGCGTGGGCGACGAGGTACGCGCGCAGGCCCTCGTGCTCGAGGGAGGCTCCTTCGCGACGTCGGCAGGCCGGGAGGTCGCGGTGTCGTTTGCACCGCCGGCCAGGCCGGGCCCCGTCGTGCTCGACCAGCGCATCATCGAGCGGATGCTCGAGCGGCGTCTGGCTGACCTCACGCCCTCTGCCCTGCGACGCGGCGACGCGGTTGCCACGGTGACGCCGCACACTGATCGGGTTGAGCTGGCGCTCGACGCCGCAGGCGGGGCGGTCGTCGCCCGCTGCGTCGTGCTGGCCGACGGCGTGAATGGTGCGCTCGCCGAGACCCTGTTCGGTCCGCTGCGGCCGCGTGGCCCTTCCCGCTGGTACGCGATGGCCGAGGCCGACGCGACCCCCGAAGACGACGGTGCCCCCGATTCCCCCGACCACCACGCGCGGCTGGTGGCGGCGCGCGACGGCATCGTCGAGTCGTTTCCCGTGCCGGGCGCCCGCCGGCGCTGGGTCGTGTGGAGAGCATCCGATGCCCCCGTCTCGGTAGACGATTTCCGGATGCTCGTGCGCGATCGCGCGCACGCGAGCGTCGGTCGCATCCACGGCTCCGTCGCCGTGTTTCGTGCCCAGAGCCGCGGGCGCCGGCACATCGCCCGCGGCCGCCTGGCTCTGGTGGGGGATAGCGCTGCCGCGGTCAGCCCGATTGGCGGCCAGGGTCTGGCGCTCGGCTGGTCGGCAGCGCGCGTGCTGGCCGACAGCATTGAGCAGGGCCTGAGCGTCGGCAGCTTTCGGTGGGCGGCCTACCGGCGGGTCGTGCGCCGACTCTTTGCTCGCGCGCGGCATCGCTCGGCGTTCTTCATGCGGATGGGCGATCCGGTGGCGGGCCGCGACCTGCTGCGGCGCGGTGCCGCCGCTGTTCTCGGTGCACCCTTCTGTCGCCCGCTCGCCCGTCGGCTCGTCGTGGCCGATGCCCCGCTGCGTGATCGCCCGGTGGGGGAAGACGAGGCGGGGTGCGCGCGGGGAGTACAGTCCAGGCCCGTGGGTAAATTCATTTACGGAGTACCGCC
>DASSWY010000131.1:0-4777 GCA_035704325.1 Microcella sp.
CAGCGAGAAGCGCCCCTGAATGTCGTCGCGGGCACCGCGATCCGGGTCGAGTAGCGGCGCGACCGTTGTCTGCAGGATGCGGCCGGATGCGGTGGCAACCCGTTCGGAGCCGCCGAGCGATTCTGCTTCTTCGGGCGTGCGGGCGGCGAGCGCGGCGATAACCAGCGCGCTCGGGGCGTCGAAAGCCTCATCGACACTGCGCTCCCCCTCGCCGAGAGCGATGCGGGCGGCGTCGTTGTGGGCCTCGAGGCTCCAGCGCCCGTGGCGATTTCGCAGCTCGGCGAAGCCGGTGAGTGAGGCGTCGATTGCCGAGGTCGACAGTCGCAACAACCGCTGCTGGGCTCCCGAGACCGCGAGGACGGCGAGCAGCACGATGCCCGACGACAAGACGAACAACTGAACGACGAGCGCGTTGAGTTCGGGCGCCACACCCGCAACGGCGATCACACCACCGCCTCCTAGCTCCGACGCGACGACCATCACGATCAGGAACTGCACGATGACGAGTCGACCGCCGAAACGGGCGGCACCCCACACCAGCGGGCCGAGGAGCAAGAACGCGATCGGCAGCCCGCCGTTTCCCGCCCACGCGATGAGGCCAAGAGTGCCGAGAACGCTGAGCGATTGGGCCGCAAGTTCTGCCCAGCGTCCGCGAACACCAGCGCGGCCCAGGTCGAAGAACAGCGGAGTGACGATGATGAGCCCGATCACGTGGGCGAGCAAGCTCGACCGGAGATAGTCGAGTACGGCGTCGGGGGCGACGAGGACCGCGACCGCGGAGGCGGCAACCGCGGCGTAGACGGCTGAGCCGATGAGGGTTGCGACGATCAGGGCAGCAAGGTCACCGACGCGGACGAGTCGTCGCGGGCGATCGCGCTTCCCACGCAGAATCGTGTGGACGATGGCAACCTCAAGCCCCGCCGCGATTCCCAACCCGAGGGCGAGAGCGAGGGGCCGCCCAGCAGCAAACTGGGCGAGAACGAACACAACCGTGAGCACGCCCAGCAGCGTGGGGGCGACCCGGCGCGGGGCGCGCAGAGCGATGCCGACGGCGACGCCGACGGCGGGCCACCAAATCGCCCACTCGATTCCCGCCGGCCGGAAGATGATCGCGGGAACGCTGGCGAGAAATACGGCGAGGGCGCCCACCGCGATCAACAGCCAGCCGATGCGCGGGCGCTCCGCGAGCATCCGCCCCACTGTGCTCACGGCGCCTCCCCCGGCGGCGACGCGACGGACTGTCGCGACGCTCGCTCTCACTGTGGCGCGCCGGGGCCGAAAACTCCATTTCGGCCCCGGCGCGTCACGGATGCGCGCTACCGGTTCTCGACGCGGCCCTCGTCGACGACGCCCGGCTCGATGACGCCGATGCCGTCATCCATCGGCATGATCTCGTAGTCGATGGGTTCGGGCAGTTCGATGACGCCCTCGATGAGGGAGACGACTCCCGAGTACCAGCCGTCGGGCATCTCGAAGACGAACCCGGGGACGAGCCAGGCGTTGCCGTTCGCGTCCCACATGGTCAGCAGCGTCGACTCGGCGCTGTCGAGCGTGACCGTCACGAGCTCGGGCTCAGGCAACGGCTCGGGGGCGGGCTCGGGCAACGGCTGCGGCTCGGTCGGTTCACTCGGCTCGACAGGCTCGCTCGGCTCTGTCGGCTCCGTGGGTTCGGCGGGGTCGCTCGGCTCGGCCGGCTTCGTCGGCTCGACCGGTTCGATCGGCGCGGGCTCGCCCGTTCCGGGATCGCCCGGCACCGCACCGGGGTCGCCCGGCACCGCGCCAGGCTCGGGCTCCGGCTCCATGCCGGGCATCGGCTCGACGACGCTCTCCTCGCTCCGCGCGACGCCACTCGAGCTTGCGCTGTCAGCGGCCATGAAGCCCATGTCGCCCCAGTAGTCGGGGCCGGCCGCGGCGCTCCAGCGCCAGTCGGCGAGGCGCTCGACGCTCGCGCGAGCCGACACCGTGTCGAACTCGCCGCGGTCGACGACCTCAATCGAGTGCCCGCTCGCCCACTGAATCTCGCCGGTGGCCGCCCACGAGACGCCCCAGTCGAGCGCGGTGCGCTGCCCGTCAACCGTGAGGTAGCCACTCGCGGTCGTCTGCCACTCGTCGGCGTAGACCTCGATGTCGGCGGCGTCGATGTCGAGGCCGACCTCGGCGAAGAGCTCAGCCGCGAGCGAGCGCGCCGCTCCCTCGTCGGGAGCCTGGCTCGGCGACGGCGGGTTCTCGGTGTACGGCAGCGGGTTCGAGTACCACCAATTACCCGTGCCGACCCACGTCGTGGTGATCGCCGGAGCGCTGCCATCTTCGGGGCCGACCACATAGCTCGGGTAGTCGTCACTCGACCACTCCGAGCGCTTCACCTCGCCGTCGACGCCGAACAGTGCCGCCACGCGAGCGAGCACATCGTCGGGGCTTCCGGCCCGGCGCAGCTCGTACACGCGGCCACTCGCGGGCTCGTCGCTGAGGCCCGGGCCCGCCAGGTACTCGTACTGCACCCACGGCATGATCATGGCGTCGTCACTCATGGCCGATTCAGCGCCCGCAATGCGACCGGAGTCGGCCCCGCCCGCTGCCGCGGTGAACAGCGGCGGCTGGCTCGGCATGAAGGTGCCGCTGATGACGAGTGCGCCGATACTGGCGGCGGCGACCGCGGTGACCGAACCGGCGGCGATCTGCGCCACCCGTCCGCGGTTGACCATGCGCGGGGCCCTGCGGCCGGGCGCAGCGGTGACGATGTTGCGATCGAGGTCGGGCGCCCCGACGTCGAGCGAACGCTGCAGGCGACCCTCGAGGTCGTCGGGTGTGGTGTTCATGCCCTGATTACGTCGCGGGGCATCCGAATCTTTCAGGCGTCGTCAGAATTTTTCTGCAGCAGCTCCGCGAGGCGCGTCCGGGCGCGGTGCAGGCGGATGCTCGCCGCGTTCGCGCTGATCCCGAGCGCGGTCGCGATCTCGCCGGCTCCCAGGCCTTCCACGACGCCGAGGGCGAGTACCTCGCGGTCACGCGCTGAGAGCGCGCGCCACGCCTCGGCGAGCGCCCGGTCGGCCACGACGATGTCTTCGGCGGACGGAGCAGAATCTTGCACCGTGATGCGGGCGAGGATGCTCGTGCGCGACGCCAGCTGGCGGCGGTGGTTGGCGACGACGAACGACGCGATGCGGTAGAGCCACGGCAGCTCGTCGCCGGGAGTCACCCTGTCGCGCTTCTTCCACGCGATCGCGAACACGTCGGCGGCGAGGTCATCGACGGCGCTGCGATCGACGCGGCGCGCCAGATACGCGCTCACGGCGCGCAGGTGCTGCGTGTACACCGCGACGAACGGGTCGAGCTCTTCTCGCACGGGCTCATTCTGGGCCGAGCGCCGTGTGCGAGCGGCGCGACACTCTCGACCGTTGTGCACCGCGGTGTTTCATCCCCACAGTGCGCAGCCTGCCGCTCGGGAGGCCCCCGCGGCACTACCGTGTGGCGTCATGAGGAACTCTTCGGCAATCGGCATCGCGAGCTTCCCCCGCGGGCCGCACGATCTGCGCTCGACTCAGCAGTGTCCGGCGTGCTTCACGCCACTGCAGTCGACCACCTGCCAGGGCTGTCTGCTTGACCTCACCCACCCCCTGGCGGGCGAGCTGGCCGCGTTGTCGACGGCGATCGCCGACGAGCTGGATGCCCGACTCGCCCTGATTGATCGCATGCGTCGCGAGCCGGTCACCCCCGCTGCCTCTGTGCCGGCGCCCGAGCCGCAGCGCGACGCCCCGCGCGAAACCGGGGCCACCCCGCCCATTCCGCCACCGGCATCAACGCTCGGCATCGACCAGCCGGCGCCACCGGTCACGTCTCCGACGGCGCCGACGGGTGCACCCCGCCGCTCGGGAGTTCAGGTGGCCCTCATCGTCGTCGGCATTGCGCTGCTCAGCGTCTTCGCCCTCTTCGCCGTCGTCTACGCGTTCATCGCCTACGGCGTCGTCGTGCGCTCGCTCGTCATTGGCGCGGCGACCATCGCGACGATCATCGCGGCCACGGTGCTCTCGCGGCGCGGCCTGGGGGTGACCGCCGAGGGGCTGGCGGCACTTGGCACGGTGGTGCTCGTGCTCGATGCGTGGGCCGTCAGGCGCACGAACGTCGCGGGGCTCTCGTCGAGCCCTGAGCTCGCCTACTGGGGCGTTGCCCTGCTGAGCGTTGCCGCCATTGCCCTCGGCTGGGCTCGCGTCGGCGGCCACCGCTCGCCGTTGTTGGCGTCGGCCGTGCTGCTGCCCCTGGGTACCGGGCTCCTCGCCGCTCATGCCTCCGCAGGCCTCAGCCCCGGGTGGGACGTCGCGGTCGGCACAATCAGCGCGACGGCCGCAGCGGTCATCGTCGCGGCGGGGCTGCGACGGCTCGCGGGCGGCCGCGTCTCCGAGCCCGTGAGTACGACAGGCATCATCGCGACGCTCGCCTCGCTGCCCGTGGGGGCTGCCGCGATCGTGGTGTCGGCCGAAGCCCTCGCCCAACGCGGGTGGGTGTGGCCGACCGCTGCAGGCGTGATCTTTGCGGCCCTCGCGGTGGTCGCGACGGCGCTGAGCCTTCGTGCCCTCCGTGGCACGGCCTCGGCGGTCACGAGCGCCGTGCTCGCTGTGAGCGGCAGCCTCGCCCTGCTCGTCAGCCTCGCGATTGCGGCCGACGAGACGCGGGTCGATGGCGCGCTTCTGGCCGTCAGCGTGCTCGCTCCGACGGTGGTCGCGGTGCTCGCCGACGCCGTCGCCGCACGCCATCACGTGGCACGCATCGCCCTGTTTGCCAC
>DASSWY010000165.1:0-2201 GCA_035704325.1 Microcella sp.
GGTACGGGAAGCCGTGCGCGACGAGCCACTCGCTCATCTCTTGACGGCCGCCGAGCTCGGTGACGAACGCCTCGTCGAGCCAGGGCTTGTAAATGCGCAGGCGGGGGTTCGCGAGCAGCCCGTAGCGGTAGAACCGCTCGATGTCGTTGCCCTTGTAGGTCGAGCCGTCGCCCCAGATCTCGACGCCGTCTTCCTTCATGGCCTGCACGAGCATGGTGCCGGTGACGGCTCGGCCGAGGGGGGTCGTGTTGAAGTACGCCTTGCCGCCCGAGCGAATGTGGAACGCGCCACACTGCAGGGCCACGAGGCCCTCTTCGACGAGCGCGGACTTCGCGTCAACGAGGCGACTGATCTCGGCCCCGTATTCGGATGCGCGCCCCGGCACCGCGGCGATGTCGGGCTCGTCGTACTGGCCGAGATCGCCGGTGTAGGTGCAGGGCACGGCACCCTTGTCGCGCATCCACGCGACGGCGACGGAGGTGTCGAGACCTCCGGAGAAGGCGATGCCGACGCGTTCGCCGACGGGCAGGGAGGTCAGAACCTTAGACACGGTGCCCAAGTCTATCGGCGGCGCGCAGACCCACTGACGCCCTTACCGCGGAGGTCGACGCCCCGTCAAGCCCTACCCGGGCGATGCTCAGTGGGCCAGGGTGGTCGACGCGTCCCCCGCGCTCGCGGGCGGCGCACGCACGAAGGAGACACGCAACAACAGTGGGGCAGTTCATTTACGGCGGCGCGGCGGCAAGCGCCTACACGATCGACGACAGGATGCTCGCCCACCTCGAGGTGGCCATCGCGACAAAATTTCGCCGGGGAGAGTCATTTCACTTCACGATTCGCGGGCGGGATCTGCCGTCGGGCGACGGATCACGAGAATTCTGGATGCACCCGGCGATCTGGATGGAGTTCCGCATCGATGACCCCACCGTGACCCGACCGCTGAACCCCGCGTGGATCGCGGCGATGGTGGCCGCGGCCTCAACCGATCGCGGTCTCGGCTTGCTGCGCGAACCACCACGGGTCTCCTGAGCACAGATCGTCGGCTGTCAACCCCTCGCGCCCGGCACCCGTCACCCCCCACCATCGTTCAATGCGCGCATTCCGACGGCCACGTGACCTCCTGACCACTGAGCGACGCACCGATGACGGCGGGGGCTGATCGTGGGAATCCTGTACTACGCCGGCAGCGAGATGGCGATCGCGTTCCCCGACCGGGTGCTCGCCCACGTGAAAGTGGTGACCACGGCGAAACTGCGCCGCGGCGAAAGCTTCACGGTGAGCTGGACGCACCCGCTCGACGACACGATGGGGCGCAGCACCCTCTGGATGCACCCCACGATTCCGCTGCGCTTCGTGTTCGACGAACGCGAACCACCCGAGCTTGACCGCTCATGGCTCGAGAGCCTCTCGGCGTCGGCCAATCTCGCGGGCGGAATCTCTATCGACGTCGACGATACGGACGAGCCGACGACGTAAGCACCGTCGCATCGGGCGCAATCGTCAGGGCCGGTTCAGGAACCACGCGGAGACCCACGGTGCTACTCGCCTCGGCGTGCAACGCCTCGACCCACGCCCTGTTGAGCGTCGGCTCTCGGCTGCCGAAGAAGTGGAACTGCATCGGCACGGCCGGGTGCACCCAGAAACTGCGCCGCCCACTGCCCTCGGCCGGCGAGAGGTCGAGCTCGAACATGAAGGGTTCGCCGCGGCGCAGCTTGGTCATGATGACGACCCGCAGGTGGGCGAGCAGTCGGTCGTCGAGGTCCACCGTTGCCGGCGGTACTCCGTAAATGAATTTACCCACGGGCCTGGACTGTACTCCCCGCGCGCACCCCGCCTCGTCTTCCCCCCACCGGGCGATCACGCAGCGGGGCATCGGCCACGACGAGCCGACGGACGAGCGGGCGACAGACGGGTGCACCGAGAACAGCGGCGGCGCTGCGGCGCACGACGTCACGGCCGGAAACCGGGTCGCCCATCAGCATGAAGAACGCCGACCGGCGGCGCGCGCGGGCAGAGAGGCTGCGCACGGCGCGCCGGTAGGCCGCCCACCGAAAGCCTCCTCCGGCGCGTCCCTGCTCGATCGTGTCGGCGAGCACGCGCGCTGCCGACCAGCCGAGCGCCAGACCCTGGCCGCCAATCGGGCTGACCGCGGCAGCGCTATCCCCCACCAGAGCCAGGCGGCCGCGCGCGATGTGCCGCCG
>DASSWY010000207.1:0-3529 GCA_035704325.1 Microcella sp.
GGGCGTCATGCCCGCCATTCTGCCTGCGATACGCTGAGTGCACCGGTCGCCCCCGCTGGTGTGCGGCGACGACGTCACCCCTGTCGCGCCACTCCCGCGTCGCCTCGCGTCATAAGGATTCTCTGTGCCCAAGCCGGTCGTTCTGCTCGCCGAAACACTGTCCCCTGCCACGGTCGACGCCCTCGGGCCCGACTTCGACATTCGCCACGTCGACGGCACCGACCGTCCGGCGCTGCTCGCGGCGCTCGCCGAGGCGCATGCCGTGCTGATCCGCTCGGCCACACAGATGGACGCCGAAGCGATCGCCGCAGGCACGCAGCTCAAGGTCATCGCCCGCGCGGGCGTCGGCCTCGACAACGTCGACGTGAAGGCTGCGACGACCGCGGGCGTCATGGTGGTGAACGCCCCCACCTCGAACGTGATCTCGGCCGCCGAGCTCGCCATCACCCACCTGCTCGCGCTGGCCCGTCACCTGCCGGCCGCCGACGCCTCCATGAAGGACGGCCAGTGGAAGCGCAGCGCCTTCACCGGCGCCGAGCTCTACGAGAAGACGGTTGGCATCGTGGGCCTCGGCCGCATCGGCACGCTCGTCGCCGAGCGCCTCGCCGGCTTCGGCGTCGAACTGATCGGCTACGACCCGTTCGTGCCGCCGGCCCGCGCCCAGCAGCTCGGCGTGCAGCTCGTCACCCTCGACGAGCTGATGCAGCGCAGCGACTTCATCACGATCCACATTCCGAAGACCCCCGAGACCACGAACCTCATCGGCGCCGAGCAGTTCGCGCTCGCGAAGCCCACGTTGCGCATCGTCAACGCCAGCCGCGGCGGCATCATTGACGAGGATGCCCTGCTCACCGCCCTCACGGACGGCCAAATCGCGGGCGCCGGCCTCGACGTCTTCGTGAGCGAGCCGCCGACGGGCTCGCCGCTTCTCGGTGCCCCGCGCATCCAGCTCACGCCGCACCTGGGCGCCTCGACGGATGAGGCGCAAGAGAAGGCGGGCGTCTCGGTTGCCAAGTCGGTGCGCCTCGCGCTCGACGGCGAACTCGTGCCCGACGCCGTGAACGTCGCCGGTGGCGTCATCGACCCGAGCGTGCGCCCGGGCATTCCGCTCATGGAGAAGCTCGGCCAGGTCTTCGCCGCGCTCGCCGACCACTCGTTCGCCGCCATCGACGTCGAGGTGCGCGGCGAGATCGTCGCCCACGACGTGGGCGTGCTGAAGCTCGCCGCGCTCAAGGGCGTCTTCGGTCGCATCTCGAGCGAGCAGGTCAGCTACGTCAACGCGCCCCTGCTGGCCGAGCAGCGCGGCGTCAGCGTGCGCCTCGTCACCGACGCCACGAGCGACGAGTACCGCAACCTGCTCACCATTCGCGGCACGCTTGCCGACGGCTCGCAGCTGTCGGTCTCTGGCACCCTCGTCGGCGCGAAGCAGGTGCAGAAGATCGTCGAGATCAACGGCTACGACGTCGAGGTGCCGATGGCCGAGCACCTCATCGTCATGCTGTACACCGACCGGCCCGGCATCGTCGCGGTCTACGGCAAAGAGTTCGGCGACGCCGCCATCAACATTGCCGGCATGCAGATTGCCCGCCACACCGCGGGCGGCCCAGCGCTCAGCGTGCTCACGGTCGACTCGCTGGTGCCCGACGACCTGCTCGAGCGCGTGCGGGGTGCCATCGACGCTGACGTCGTGCAGGCGATCACGATCGTCGAGCAGTAGCCGCGCGAGCGCTACTGCGAGCCGCTCCAGGGAGCGGGCACGAGCATCCAGAGAACGACTGTGTCGTCGTCAGAGTCGTTGCGCCAGGTGTGCGGCTCGCGGCCGGGGAAGGTCATGGTGTCGCCCGCGGCAAGCTCGTGCCAGTCGTTGCCGAGCCGGAACCGCAGGGCGCCCGACAGCACGTGCAGTACCTCGACGTCGCAATTGATGGTGTAGGGGTCGTCGCCGCCGCTCGCGCCCGGCTGCATGACCGAGCGGATGATCTGCACGCGCCCTTGCCCCCGCGGGGTCAGGAGGCGCTCGGTGACGTCGGACCCGCCCATGTTGATGAGCGGGGCGTCGTCGAGAGGGATCAGGTCGCTCTCGATCGTCTCGAAGAGGTCGCCGACCGGCAGCGAGAGCACCTGACAGATGGTGATGAGCGTTGAGACGCTGGGGGAGGTCTCGTCGCGCTCGACGCGGCTGAGGAAGCCCCGGGTGAGGCCGGATGCTTCGGCGACCTGGGCGACGGTGAGGCCCTGCGCAAGGCGTGAGGCGCGCAGCTTGGCGCCGATGCGCACCGGTTCGCGACTCGCTCGGGGATGCACGGGCTTCATGCTGCGACCTCCTCAGCTTTTACTGTAGTGCCGCGCAGTGACGTTTACCTACAGGCATCAATTGATTACTCTTGTGGCATGAGCCCCGAGCCCATCGGCCCCGTCGATGCCAGTACGCGCCCCCGCTTCGCCGACATCGCGACCTTCGCGCGTTTGCCGCGGCTCGACCAGGTCGAGCACGCCGACATCGCGGTCGTCGGGGTGCCGTTCGACTCGGGCGTGAGCTACCGCCCGGGCGCCCGTTTCGGGCCCGCCCACGTGCGCGAGGCCAGCCGGCTGCTGCGCCCGTACAACCCCGCCCAAGACGTGCACCCCTTCGCCGTGCAGCAGGTCGTCGACGCCGGCGACATCGCCGCCAATCCCTTCGACATCACCGAGGCGGTCGCGGCGGTCGAGACCGCCGCGCGCGAACTCACCGAGAACGGCACGCGACTCGTCACGATCGGCGGCGACCACACGATCGCGCTGCCGCTCTTGCGGGTCGCCGCCGAGCGCGCCGGCGGACCCGTCGCCGTCGTGCACTTCGACGCCCACCTCGACACGTGGGACACCTACTTTGGCGCGCCCGTCACGCACGGCACTCCCTTTCGGCGCGCCAGCGAGGAGGGCCTGATCGACCAGGAGGCGAGCCTCCACGTCGGCATTCGTGGCCCTCTCTATGGCAAGGACGACCTGCGCGACGACGAGCGCCTGGGCTTCGCCATCATCAGCTCGGTCGATCTCGAGACCGAGGGGCTGCCGCGTGCGATCGAGCGCATGCACGCCCGCCTCGGCGACCGGCCGGTGTATGTCTCGATCGACATCGACGTGCTCGACCCGGCGCACGCACCCGGAACCGGCACCCCCGAGGCGGGCGGCCTCACGAGCCGCGAACTGCTTGCCATGGTGCGCGCACTCGGCGAGCACCGCCTGGTGGGTGCCGACGTCGTCGAGGTGGCGCCGGCTTACGATCACGCCCAGCTGACGGCGGTCGCCGCATCGCACGTGGCCTACGAGCTGATCAGCGCCATGGGAAACAGGCGCTGACGAGCGCTCAGAAACGCTTTACCCTGGGTGCATGACCGACGTCACCCCCAACGCATCCGTTCTCGATCGGGTCAGCTCGGCCGCGCCCGCGATCGCCCTCATCGGTCTGGGCCTCGTCGCGGCGCTGCCGGTGCTGCGTCAGGCGCTGTTCATCGTTCCGGTCGCCGGCCCCACACCCTTCCTCGCAGGC
>DASSWY010000218.1:0-2658 GCA_035704325.1 Microcella sp.
ACGCCGTCACCGGAGCCCAGGTTGAAGGCGGTCTCCATGCGGTCGCCGCGTTCGAGGCGGCGCGCGGCGGCGACGTGCGCGAGCGCGAGGTCGGCGACGTGGATGTAGTCGCGCACGCAGGTGCCGTCGGGCGTCGGGTAGTCAGCCCCGTTGATGCGGGGCGTGCGCCCGGCGACGAGCGCGTCGAAGACGAGGGGGAACAGGTTGTGCGGGCTCGTGTCGCGCAGGCTCGCGTCGCCCGAGCCGACAACGTTGAAGTAGCGAAGGCTCGTGTGGCGAAGGCCCGCGGCGACCCCCTGGTCGGCGAGCAGCCACTCGCCGATGAGCTTCGATTCGCCGTACGGCGACGCCGGGGCCTTGGGGGTGTCCTCACCGACCAGCTCGACATCGACGTCGCCGAAGACGGCCGCCGACGACGAGAACACGCACTGCGTGACCCCGTGCTGCTGCATCGAGGCGAGCAGCGTCACCATGCCGGTGACGTTCTGCTCGTAGGTGTGCAGCGGCCGCTCGACGCTGACGCCCGCGTACTTGAAGCCGGCCACGTGAATGACGCCCGTGACGTCGTGCTCGCCGATCGCGCGATCGACGGCGGCGCGATCCAGGATGCTCGCCTGAATGAACGGGACGCCCTCCGGCACGAAGGCGGCGTGCCCGCTCGACAGGTCATCGAGCACGACCGGCTCAAGCCCGTCGTTGATGAGCGCGCGGACGACGTGCGCGCCGATGTAGCCGGCGCCTCCCGTGACAAGCCAAGTCATGGAGGAAACGCTACCGGGGCGGGGGGCTTAGCGGTCGTTGGTGGTGCCGACGACGACGCGGCCCGTACCGCTCAGTTCGAACGGGCCAGCAGACAGGTAGTAGGCGTCGCCCTGCGTCGCCGTCGCCTGCCCGTCGATGCTCACCTGCCCCTCGAGGCACAGCAGGATGCTCGGTCCATCGTCGCCCACGAGGCATCCGTCGGCGAGGCCCTCCCCCTCGACGACGACGAGAGCAAAATCGGGAACGTCGGGGCGGAACACCCGCACACCCGGCTGCGGGACCTCGGGCTGCAGCCGCGGCGCGGGAAGCGGGGCCGGGTCGAGGATGGCGAGCACCTCAGCGACATCGACGTGCTTCGGGGTGAGCCCAGCACGCACCACGTTGTCGCTCGCGGCCATCACCTCGATGCCGAGGCCCTCCTGGTACGAGTGCAGGTTGCCGGCGGGCAGGTACAGCGCCTCGCCGGGGCGCAGCACAACGGTGTTCATGAGCGTCGAGATGACGATGCCCGGGTCCTCCGGATAGCGGCCGGCGAGGCGGCGCACGGTCGCCCAGGTGCCGTGGGCATCGTTGGGCTGCGGGGCGCCGTCCTCGCCCGCCCAATCGGTCAACGCCATCGCCAGGTGCGCGACCTCCGGGTCCCCACTCAGCAACCACGCGATGATCTCGCCGAGGGCGTCGTCCCCCGTGAGACGACGCTGCACAAAGTCGTCGACGCACGGCTCGTCAACGCCTGCAAGCTCCGCGCGCGACGCCGCAACCGGCCGAAAACCACTCAGTGCGATGAACGGGTCACTGAGTGCATAAATCAGTTCGGGCTTGTGGAGGTCGTCTTTATATGACCGCCGGGGATCGTCGAGGGCGAGCCCGGCTGAGTTGTCGCGCGCGAACCCCTCGGCTGCCTGTGCGAGCGTTGGGTGCACCTGCAGGCTCAGTGGCTCGGCCGCGGCAAGCACCTTCATCAAGAACGGAAGGCGCCCCGCGGGCGTCTGCGCGGTGACCTCGGCGAGCGTGCGCCCGACCGCCGGGCGGTCGACAACCACGGCGGGGGACACGGGGTGATCACCGAGCCAGTACTCGGCCTCGCGGCCGCCAGACGGCTCCCGCCCGAGCAGCTCGGCGATTGCGGTCGTCGAACCCCACGCATAGTCGCGGGGCGTGTTGGCGATGCGCAGGATCACGGCGACCTTTCTAGCGGAGCGACGCATGTTCGCAAACCGCAAACGGGGGGGTGTGACGAATTCTGTTCGACTCATACGATGAGCGATGAATCACAGTACTAAGGGGGCGTCTGATGATTCGACAGTCTGTAGTGTCGGCGACGGCACTCGTGGCGGTGGTCGCATCGTTGATCGTGGCGCCCGCAGCATCAGCGACATCGTCCGGAGCAGAGGTTCTCGACCTTCCTGCGGGCGAGAGTCGCATCGTCGTCATCGACGAGAGCGTGGCCGACGCTGACTCGGTTGCCGAGGCGGTGACTGATGCTGTCGACGACTCCGGCGACACGTCGACGGCGCTCGACGAGATTGGCGCCATCGTCGCGCCGCTCGACGATGCGGCAGCCGAGGTGTTGGAGGCGATTCCCGGCGTCGACGTCATCGACGACGAGCTCGTCACGATTGGTGCGACGTCGACGCAGAGCAACGCGCCGTGGAACCTGTCGCGCCTCGACCAGCAGTTCTTGCCCGTCGACGCGGCCTTTGCCTACCCCTCTGCCGCGGGCGCTGGCGTTCGCGTGTACGTCATCGACAGCGGAGTGACGCCGAACGCGCAACAGTTCGGCAGCCGCCTGCTCGCGGGGGCAACGGCGGTCAACGATGGCCGCGGTTCGTCTGACTGCAACGGTCACGGCACGCACGTCGCGGGCTCGGTCGCCAGCTCGAGCTGGGGCGTGGC
>DASSWY010000224.1:0-4988 GCA_035704325.1 Microcella sp.
GGAACCCTCGAACTGGAGCAGCGCGCGTCCGCCCGCAGCGGGCTCTGGCTCTCCCCCGGTCTTGTGGCGCTTCTTGTTCCCAGCCTGCTCGCGATCGGCGACGACGCCGACGTCGTGCGGATCGTCGCGGTGGGGGTCGTCGCGACCACGGTGCTGATCGGCGGCGCGGTCCGACGGCTGCGCGCTCCGTTCTTGATCGGTGGCATCACCCTGCTCACGCACGTCGTGATCCAAAGCTGGCCACTGCTCCGGCTCATCGGCGAAGCGGTCGAGTGGTGGCTCTGGCTCGGAATCGCCGGGGTCGCCGTCGTGGCTGTCGCGGCGCGCTACGAACAGCGCCTTCGCGACCTCCGCGCGACCGTCAACCGCATCCGCGATCTGCGCTGAGCTCGACCGACCGCGGCCGTCCTGCCTGACTCGACAGTGTGAGTGTCTGAGAGCGGCCTGCAAGGAATGCGCATGACGGGTGTGAGCGTTCTACCGTAGATACGCCCTGCCATCCGCGGGGCGCAACAGAAAGGGAGGACGCCATGACCGATGTCGCCGCAGCACCAGAGAAGACCACCGACCCCGACATGATCTCGGGCGTATCCCAGTACCTCGCCCCCGTCGTCATCAATCTGACGGCGCTGGCCCTCGAGGGCAAGCAGGCCCACTGGCACGTGCGAGGCAGCAACTTCCTCCCCGTGCACGAACTGCTCGACACCCTCGTCGATCACGCCCGCGGCTGGAGCGACCAGGCTGCCGAGCGCATCGCCGCCCTGGGTCTGCCGCTCGACGCGCGAGCCGCGACGGTCGCCGAGCAGACGACGGTTCCCGCCGTGCGCGCGGGCTTCCAGAAGACCGACCTGCTCATCGCCGACATCATCGCGGGCATCGACGCAACCCTGGTGACGCTTCGCGCGGCCATCAAGGGCCTCGAAGAGCTCGACGAGGTGAGCCAGGACATCGCCATCGAGATCACCGACGGCCTGGAGCAGGACCGCTGGTTCCTGTTCTCGCACATCGCCGAATAAGGCGACAGCAACGCTTTCGACGCCGCTGCGGCCCTAGGCCGTGGCGGCGTCGTGCTGCGCGGCGACGGCGGGGCCGAAGGTTGCTCGGCCCGCCATCAGCGTGTGCGCGACGGGCATCGAGCGCAGAGCGCGCGCATCCATCGTCAGCGGGTCGGCGTCGACGAGAAGAAGATCGGCGTGCTCGCCCGCCGCAACGCGTGTGCGCGCGGAGGCGGCGAGCGCCTCGGCGACCGTAATCGCCTGCTCGCCGTGCCACGGGGCTCGCTCGTCACGCGTGCGCGCCGTCGCCGCCGAGATCGCGACCCAGGGGTCGAGCGGCGCCACGGGGGCGTCGGAACCCAGAATCACGTGGGCGCCCGAGTCGATGAGGTCGCGCAGCGGGAAGGCACGGTCTGTGCGACCCGCCCAGTAGCGGTCGGCGACATCGCGGTCGTCCATGGCGTGCTCGGGCTGCACGCTGGCAGTGACACCAAGGGCCGCGAAGCGCGGAAGGTCGCTGCGGCGCACCAGTTGGGCGTGCTCGATGCGGCCGCCGTGACCGAGGCGCGCGAACGCGTCGAGAGCGAGGCGGTTCGCGGCGTCGCCGATGGCGTGAATCGCAAGGCCGAAACCGGCAGCGTGCCCCTTCGCCATGAGCGGCTGCAGGTCACACGGGGGCACCGTGAGCAGACCGTACGCGCTCTCGGTGGCCTCGGGGTACGGGTCGCAGCAGTAGGCGGTGCGAGTGTTGAGCGAGCCGTCGGTGATGACCTTCAGCGGGCCGACCGACACCTCACCAGCGACCGGCAAACCACTGCGCAGCCGCTGCGCGATGGCGCGATCGAGGTGCTGCGGATAGACGCCGAACTCGACGCGCAGGGCATCGAAGCCGCCGCCGACCCGTCGCATCCAGTCGTCGAGGTTCCAGCGCATTTCGAGATCGACGATGCCGACCACGCCGCGGGCCGCGGCGTCCGCTGCCGCTTCGCGTACCCACTCGTCGATCGTGGCGTCGGGCGCCGTGTCGAGCTGACGGGTAATCGCGAAGGCGGCCTCCTCGCGCAGCAGGCCGTCGCCCGTCTCGATGCCGAAGCGCACCATGGCGGCCGAGTTCAGCCACACGGCGTGCACGTCAGCGCTGATCAGCACGAGGGCGCGATCGGCGAGCACGCCATCGAGCACGGCCGCGGTCGGCGCATCGGGCCACAGCCCGTCGCGGAAGCCGGTGCCCACGACGATCTCGTCGAGAGAGTCACGCGTGGCGAGCGCGCTGCGCACAATGGCGGCTGCCTCGGCGGCTGACTCCGCCTCGCCCACGTCGATGCGGCGGCGGGCTTGCGCCCACTGCGTCATGTGCACGTGCTCGTCCCAGAGGCCGGGAAGCACGAAGCGGCCCGCGGCGTCGATGACGTCGGGCCCCTCAGCGATGTCGAGCGCACCCGCCGGGGCGACAGCGGCGATGATGCCGTCGCGCAGCGCCAGGTCGACCGGCTCGTGGCCGCCGATGGGGCGGGCGTTACGAATGGCGCGGATCATGCACCCTCCTCATTTCGCGGGCGAGCCCGTCGTGCGCGTACGGACCGTCACCCTCGAGCTCGTCGACAATTCGGGCGACAACCTCGGCCGGCTTGTTCTGGCTGAGCTTCAGACGCGCGTCAATGCGCGTGACCCGAAGCCGCAGCCCGACCGTTCCGCGGGCGACCCTTCGAGAATACTCCTCGTCGAGGGCGAGGCTTCGCGGGTCGGCCACGTGCCGTTCGAAGTGGTCGGTGAGCTCGGCCAGGATGCGGAAGTTCTCGGCGTCGTCGAGGATCTCGGGCACCCCGTAGAGGTGCGCGGTCACGTGATTCCACGTCGGGATGACCGCGTCATCGTCGTACCAACTCGGCGAAATGTAGCCGTGGGGGCCCTGCACGATGACGAGCACCTCGCTCTCGCCGAGTCGATGCAGCTGCTCGTCGGGGCGGCCGACGTGGCTGACCAGCACGATCTCGTCGCCGACAGACGCCTGCTCGTCGAGCAGCACCGGGTAGTGCGAGGCGACGAGCCCCTCACCGTCGACGTGCGACACGATCGTCGCCCACGGGTTCTCGCGAATCAGCCGCCGCACCTCATCGCGGTCGTCGAGCAGGTAGTGCGGGGTGCGACGCATGGTGAGCCTCTCAGCGCTGACAGGTGGGGCAGTAGTACAGCTTGCGGGCGGCCGCCATCTCGAGCACGATGTGCGTTCCGCAGATGCGGCACGGCAGGCCTTCGCGCTTGTAGACCCAGTGGCGGTCGGCGCGGTTGCGCAGGGCCCGAGCGCGCGCCTCCTCGTCGAGGTCATCCATCGTGAGCATCTGCCCCGTATCGACGCCCACACCGAGCAGGTAGCGCCAGTCGCGCCAGAGCTCGCGCACGACCTCGTCACTGAGTTCCGAGCCCCGGATGTGCGGGTCGAGTCGCGCGCGGAACAAGATTTCGGCGCGGTACACGTTGCCGATGCCACTCACGACCGACTGGTCCATCAGCAGCAGGCCAATCGGGGTGCGCCGTGAGCGCACCCGCTCGACCATGCGCTGCTCACCCTCGTCGGGATCGTCCACGAGCGGGTCAGGCCCGAGCCCGTCGATCACGCGCTGCACCGCCTCGGCGTCGAGCACCTCGCAGGCGGTGGGGCCGCGCAGATCGGCCACGGCACTCTCGGTGAGCAGGCGCGCGCGCACCTGGCCGACCGGCTCAGGCGGGAAGCCCTCGAGTGCCGCGGTCACCGTCTCCTGCTCAGCCATGCGCAGCCTCGTGCGTCGCGGGGCGCCGATCGAAGCGAGGGAGTCTTCGTGCTCGCCGACGACGCGCGTGTCGGCCCCGCGCATCCCCGTCTGCCCCATGCGCCCGCGGGAGGCGCGCGTCGTCGCATCGCGAGCGACGTCGCCACCGAAATCCCACGCGCCGTAGATGCCGAGGTGCACGCGCAGGTAGAGCGCCTCGTCGAACTCGAGGAACAGCTGTTTGCCGACCGCCGTCGAGTCGGTCATGGTGCGCCCATTAATCAGGGCGGCGCCGTCGGCGAAGCGGCCCTGCGGCGACGAGACGGCGACGGTGTCGCCGACGAAGTGCCGGTCGAATTGCCGCGCGATGCGATGAACGGAATGACCCTCGGGCACGGCGAACTAGTGCAGCTCGTGACCGGTGATCGTGCCGGAGGTCTCGTACTCGCCGAGCTGGCCGATGCGGCGCACGTGCCGCTCGTCGCCCGGGAAGGGGGTCTGAATGAAGATGTCGATGAAGCGCAGCGCCTCGTCGACGGTGTGCTGCCGCGCGCCGATGGCGATGACGTTGGCGTCGTTGTGCTCGCGGGCGAGCACGGCGGTGGCGTCGTTCCAGACCAGGGCCGCCCGAATGCCCTCGACCTTGTTGGCCGCCATCTGCTCGCCGTTGCCCGAGCCGCCGAAGACAATGCCGAGCGACTCGACCCCTGCCGCGCGGTCGCGGGCGACGGCGCGGGCCGCGTTGATGCAGAACGCCGGGTAGTCGTCGAGCGGGTCGTAACTCGTCGGCCCGTGATCGATGACCTCGTGACCCTGCCCAGCCACGTGCTGCTGCACTGTCTGCGAGAACTCGAGGCCGGCGTGATCAGTGGCGACATGGATGCGCATGGTGACGATTCTAGGCGGGGGACGTTCGCCCCTGGCGCGGCTCGCACGGGTGCGTCAGGGTGGACGAGGTGGCGCAGACCGCGCCACCATCACCAGCGTCAAAGGAGACACAATCACCATGACACGCACCATTGTTGTGACCGGGGCCGCGAGCGGGATCGGGCGCGCAACCGCCGAACTGCTGAAGAAACGCGGCGACACCGTGATCGGGGTTGACCTCGACGGCACCGACATCTCGGCCGACCTGACGACGCACGAGGGGCGCGAGCACATGGTCGCCCGCGTGCGCGAGCTGACCGGCGGAACCCTCGACGGCGTGGTGGCGAACGCCGGCCTTGCCCGCGAACTGCCCGCGACC
>DASSWY010000264.1:0-8707 GCA_035704325.1 Microcella sp.
GCGGGGCGCGGGGCTCGGCGCGGGGCGGGGCGCGGGGCGCGGGGCGCGGGGCGCGGGGCGGCAGCGGCGCCTACTCGCGGCGCACGTGCATCGCGCGGGCGGCGTCCGTGATGCCGCCCGACAGCGAGGGGTACACGCTCATCGCTGAGGCGAGCTGGTCGACGGTGAGGCGGTGCTCGACGGCGAGCGCGATCGGCAGAATCAGCTCGGACGCCCGCGGCGCCACCACCACCCCGCCGATGACGGTGCCCGAGGTGCGCGACGCGAAGAGCTTGATAAAGCCCTCCTTGATGCCCTGCATCTTCGCCCGCGGGTTCGACGACAGCGGCAGCTTGTAGACGGTGCCGCGCGCCACCCCGGTCTCGACGTCTTTCTGCGAGAAACCGACGGTCGCGATCTCGGGGTGGGTGAAGATGTTCGAGGTGATGTTGCGCTTCTCGATCGGGTCGACCGCGTCGCCCATCGCGTGGTACACCGCCGTGCGCCCTTGCATCGACGCCACCGAGGCGAGCGGCAGGTAGTCGCTGCAGTCGCCGACCGCGTAGATCGACGGGATCGACGTGCGCGCCACCCGGTTGACGCGAATGTGCCCACTGTCGGTCAACTGCACCCCCGCCTGCTCGAGCCCGATGTCAGCCGTGTTCGGCACGGCGCCGACGGCCATCAGGCAGTGCGAGCCGTCGACCGTCCGACCGTCTGACAGGGTGACGCGCACCCCGTCTCCGATGTTCTCGACCGAGGATGCTCGGCTCGCCGACAGCAGATCGATTCCGTTCGCGACGAACACCTTTTCGATGAGCGCTGCGGCGTCGGCGTCTTCGCCGGGCAGCACCTGATCGCGGGATGAGACGAGGGTGACCCGGGCCCCGAGCGAGCGGTAGGCCGAGGCGAACTCGGCGCCCGTCACGCCAGAGCCGACGACGATGAGGTGCTCCGGCACATCCTCGAGGCCGTAGAGCTGCTTCCAGGTGAGGATACGCTCGCCGTCGGGCTTCGCACTGTCGAGCTCACGGGGCGAGGCGCCGACGGCGACGATGATCGTGTCGGCGTCACACTCGTCGAAGTCGACGCGCTTCTTGCCGTGACCAGTCGAGACAACGACGCGGTTGGGCCCATCGAGACGGGCATCGCCGTTCAAGACACGCACGCCCGCGGCTTCGAGCTGCGCGTGCATGTCTTGCGACTGCTGGGCGGCGAGGCGCAGCAGTCGCTGGTTGATGGCGGTGAGGTTGACCGCGATCTCGGGCTTGACGGCGCGGCCGGCCTCGGTGCGTGAGAAGAATTGCACGCCGACCTCGGCCGCCTCGGTGATCGCCTCGGCCGCCTCGGCGGTGGCGATCAGGGTCTTCGAGGGCACGACGTCGGTGAGCACCGCCGACCCCCCGACGCCGCTGCGCTCGATGAGCGTGACGTCGGCGCCGAGCTGGGCTCCGGCGAGCGCCGCCTCGTACCCTCCGGGCCCTCCGCCGAGGATGACGATGCGCTGGGTACGTTCGAATTGGCTGGCCACCCACCCATTCTTTCACCCCGCGTGCGAGCGCGCAGATGAGCGGTGAGCCGCGCATCCGCGCGACTCTACGATGGTCACCATGTCCCACGCGCAGAACCCGCTCGATGACCCCACGGCCGACCCGTTCGCCCTCGCGCAGCAGGCGGCGGCGCAGATCGCCGAGGCGACGGGCGTCGAGAGGCACGACATCGCGCTGACCCTCGGCTCGGGCTGGGCGAAGGCGGCCGACCTGATCGGCGAGACCACGCACACGATTCCCGCCCCCGAGATCGTGGGCTTCTCGAAGCCGGCGCTCGAGGGCCACGTCGGAACCCTGCGCTCCGTCGCGCTGCCGAGCGGCAAGCGCGCCCTCGTCATTGGCGCCCGCACCCACTACTACGAGGGCCACGGGGTGCGCCGCGTCGTGCACTCGGTGCGCACGGCGGCCGCCGCGGGCGTGACGACGATGATCCTCACGAATGGCGCGGGCGGCATCAAGCCCGAGTGGCAGCCCGGCACGCCCGTGCTCATCAGCGACCACATCAACCTGACGGCCGACAGCCCGCTCGAGGGCGCGACCTTCATCGACCTCACCGACCTGTACTCGAAGCGCCTGCGCGATCTGGCCCGCACGATCGACCCGAGCCTCGACGAGGGCGTCTACGTGCAGAACCGCGGCCCGCACTACGAGACGCCCGCCGAGGTGCAGATGGCGAAGGCCATGGGCGGCCACATCGTCGGAATGTCGACGGCGCTCGAGGCGATCGCCGCACGCCAGGCCGGCATGGAGATTCTCGGCATGTCGCTCATCACGAACCTCGCTGCGGGCATCAGCCCCGAGCCGCTCAGCCACCAGGAGGTCATCGACGCCGGCCGCGCCGCCGAGCCGGTGATCAGCGCCCTGCTGGCGAAGATCGTCGCCGCCATCTAGTCACTAGACCCGGCCGCGGAAACGCGCGCCGCGCATCCCGCGATTGCAAGGAGACTCTCCCCATGACGCACCTCGATTCTGCGAAGGCCTGGCTCGAGCAAGACCCCGACCCGGTGACGCGCGCCGAATTGGATGCCCTCATCACCGCCGCTGAGGACGGTGACGCCGCCGCGTCCGCCGAGCTCGCCGACCGCTTCGGCAGCCGTCTCGCCTTCGGAACGGCGGGCCTGCGCGGCGAATTGGGCGCGGGATCGAATCGCATGAACCGCGTGCTCGTCACGCAGGCCGCCGCGGGCTTCGCACGCTTCTTGCTCGGGCGCGAGGCGCACCCGAGCGTTGTGATCGGCTACGACGGGCGCGTCAACTCTGATGTGTTTGCCCGCGACACCGCCGAGATCATGGCGGGCGCCGGCGTGCGCGCCATCCTGTTGCCGCGCCTGCTGCCGACGCCCGTGCTCGCCTTCGCCGTGCGCCACCTCGACGCCAGCGCCGGCGTGATGGTGACCGCGAGCCACAACCCGCCCCGCGACAACGGCTACAAGGTGTACCTGGGCGGCGCCGATCACGGTTCGCAGATCGTCGCGCCCGTCGACGGCGAGATTCACGCCGCGATCCTCGAGGTGGCGAACACGACGACGATCGACCTCCTCCCCCGCGCGAGCCACTACGAGACGGCCGACGACGACATCGTCGAGGCCTACGTTGCGGCGACGGCGGCGATCGCGGGCGACCCGTCCGCGCCCGACGCGACCCCGCGCATCCCGGTGCCTTTTACCTACACGGCCATGCACGGTGTGGGGTTTGAGACCAGCAGCACGGTGTTCGCGCGCGCCGGCTTCGCCGAGCCGACCGTGGTGGTCGAGCAGCGCGACCCCGACGGGGCGTTTCCGACGGTGGCGTTCCCGAACCCGGAGGAGCCGGGCGCGATGGACCTCGCCGAGGCGACCGCGAGCGCCGCGAGTTCGCAGCTGATCATCGCCCACGACCCCGATGCCGACCGGCTGGCCGTGGCGATCCCCGACGCCACGAGCGCGTCGGGCTGGCGCCGGCTCACCGGCAACGAGGTGGGGCTGCTGCTCGGCTGGCGCGCCGCCGAGCGCGAAGTCGCCCGGGGCGGCTCGGGCACGCTCGCCGCGTCGATCGTGTCGAGCCCGGCGCTTTCGGCTGTCGCCGAGCACTTCGGCCTGCCCTACCGCGACACCCTCACCGGCTTCAAGTGGGTGAGCCGTGTCGAGAACCTCGCCTTCGGCTACGAGGAGGCCCTCGGCTACCTGGTGAACCCCGCCTCCATCCGCGACAAGGACGGCATCTCCGCCTCGACCGAGTTCCTCGCGATGGCGGGTGAGCTCGCGGCGGCCGGCCGCACGGTCGCCGACCGGCTGCGCGAGGCCGACGAGGTCTTCGGAGCCTTCGCCTCGGGCCAGGTGTCGGTGCGCGTCACGGAACTGGCCGCGATCGGGCGCATCATGGCGCGCATCCGGGATGCTCGCCCCGCCTCGATCGGCGGAATCACCGTCGCGCAGGTCGACGACTTCGAAAACGGCTTCGGCGATTTCGGGCCGAGCGACATTCTGCGCTTCTGGCTGGACGGCGGCTCGCGCGTGATCGTGCGCCCGAGCGGCACCGAGCCGAAGGTCAAGGTGTACATCGACGCCGTGGCGAGCGACGGCACGGCCGAGCAGCGCCGCGCCGCCGCCCTCGCGAGCGTGGCCGCGCTCGAGGCCGGGGCCCGCGAGCTGCTCGCCGAGTAGCCGCGCTAGACCGGCTGCGGCACCGGCGTTGGCTCCGGCAACTCGCCGAACAGACGGAACGTCTCCTCGCCGGGCGGGCAGCCGCCGCCCGGCGTTCGGGGGTAGACGGCGAAGAACTCAACGCTCGTGATCACCGGCGTATCGAAGGGCGCCGGGGCGGAGAATTCTGTCTCGAGCGTGACCGATTCGGGCGTCACCACCAGTCCCTCGAACGATCCGCGCACAAACTCCGGCTCTCCCTCCGCGGTGTCCGCGATGCCGATTTCGACGCCGAGCTCAGACAGCTCGACGCCGGGGTTATCCCGAACCGCCAGGTAGCGCTGATAGTCGGACGACTCTGCGTCGACGGTTCCCACGAAGGTGGCCGCTCCCGTGTCCGCATCGAAGGTCTCGAGTACCCACGGGGTTGCCACCAGGCGGGTGACGTCAGAGGGGATGTCGTCGCAGTTGACCGGTCCGCCGCTGCCGGCCACGAAGCCCGCAATCACTGCGGTGAGCGTCGCGCTCGCGCACCCCGTCGGCACGGGCAGCTCGGCCGTAATGGTCACTTCGCCGCGAATGTCGTCCCCCGAGGGGAAGACCTCACCGTCGAGCAACACGATCAGGATGCTCGACGCACCGTCATCGAACACGACATTCGCCGACGCCTCGCCGATGGGTGATCCCTCGATGAACTCGACGGACGCCGGCACGTTCGGCCATGGGCCGATGTCGGCGAGCACCTCGGCGAGAGCGACAGGGTCGCCGCTCTCGACGTCGAAGCGCGCGGCCGTGAAGGCGCCGCTGTCGGATGCGCGGTCAAACAGGCCCCCGATCGCGACGGCGTGCGCCTCGGGGCACCCGCCGTCGCCCACACCGCCGTCAGGGTCGGTGGTGCCCGGCGTGCCCTCGGAATCTGAGTCGCCGACATCCATCGCCGGCGGGCAATCAACGCCCCGCGCGGACGCGGGGAGCGCCGGCCCCGAGCCGATGAGGACTCCGGCGAGCAGCAGCGGCACGATCGCCACGGCGACACGATTGCGCGGTCGGCGCGCTCCTCGTGCGAGCACGATGCCCACCACAATGAGCAGGATCGCGGCGAGCAGGACGTGTTCTGGACCCACCGGACCGGTGGCGGCGAGGCATGACTCCATGACCGGGCTCCTCTCCAGGGCACCGTGCGGCGTGGCACCGCCCTGCACCCCCACATCGCAGGCCTCGTTGCCTCACGAGCGGGTGCGCTCATTCTTCGCGCGACGCGGCTCGGGCACAAGGGTCCCTGTCCGGGGGTCACGCGCGGCCGGCCACTGCCGGCGACTTAGGGTGGGAACGTGACCGGCACGTCGTCTTCCCCCCGTGAGAGTCCCGGCACTGCCGAGGACCCCCTGCTGCCGACCCCGGTGGCCGTGGTCTGGTTCGCCGCGCTCGTCGTCTTCACCGCGGGCCTTGCGGCAGGCGGGCTCGCGCCCGATGGGCTTGCGACGTCCCTGACCAATGCCGCGTCCCTCGCGGTAGTGGTTCTGGCCTTTACGGGGCAGGTCGTGCTCTACGCGCGCCGCGGTTATGACGCACTCGACCGCCTCCAGCGCCGCGCGACGATCTCGATCGCTCTCGCCTCGGGGCTCGCGGCGGGGGGCGTGGTCGCGCTGATCGTCTTTGGCCCCGAGCGGCCCATCGGCACGATCACGGCGGTCGCGGCGGCGTCGGTCATGCTGGCCGCCGCCTCGGCTGCCGCTGCGCTCAGCGTGCTGATTCGTCCCCACGTCGAGGCGATGCCGGCCCACGTGTGGTCGGGCATCGCCGGCGCCGGGCTGGCCGTGCCCTTCATGGTCGCGGGGGCAGACCCGTCGCTCATCGTCGCGGCGACCACGGGCCTCGCCGTCTACGACCGGTGGCGCGGGCGTCGCCAGCACCACGATCTCGAACGCCGCCGAGCGCTGTCACTCTCGGCCGACGAACGCGGTATCCCGGTCGCGGGGCTCGCCGGTCGACCCGTTGCCGACCGCGCGTTTGGCCGCCGCCCCGCCCCCTGGAGCCCCCGCGAACGCCGCCTCGCTCTGACGCTCGGCGTCGTGGCGCTCGTGCTGGTCGTCGGCACGTTCGTCGGTGCCGCGCTCGTCGCCGATGCCGCTCCCACCCTCGCCGCACCCGGGCAGGGGCTTGCCGTCACCACCCTCGGCGCGATCCCGCTGCTCGCCCAGACCGCGCTGCTGCTGCGCGTCGCCGATCGCGCGCGGCGCTCGGTCATTGTCTGCAGTGCCCTCATCGGCGCGGCTTCGCTCGCCGTGCTGGTCGCCCCCGGCGACGCGACGGCGCTTGTCGCCTGGGCCGTACAGAGCGTCGCCGTCGGCGCCGCATCGGCCGCCATCACGCGGATGCTCGCCCCCGTCACCACGATCGGCCTCGCCACCATCGTGGTCACGACAGCACTCGCGTGGTGGTTGCTCGTGGTCACGACCGGCGGCATCGCGCTCGCGTTCGCCGCCGTCCTGACGACGTTGCTCGCGCTCAGACGGCGCGTGGTTCCGCCTAGGGTGGTTGCATGAGCGTTGCTGAGCGCCTCGCCGCCCCGCCCCGCACCCGCATGGCGGCCGTCGCCTGGTCGGCGGCCGCTGCCCTCGGGTTCCTCCTCGGACTGTTCGGCGCAGCCGTGCTGATCCTGCCGTCTGACACCGAAGACACCCGACTGCTGGTCTCAAACATCACCGGGCTGGTCGGCGAGCTCGCGTTCTTCGCGTTCCTGCGCGCGGTGCACGCCGCCCTGCGCCAGACTGCGGTGCCCGCGTGGCTGATGGCGCTGGCCTACGGACTGCTGGTCGTCCGTCTCGCGCTGCTGGTGCCGTTCTTCCTCTCGGGCGGTCAGCTTCCCGAACCGCTCGGCAGCATCATCGGCGTGCTCTACTTCGCCCTCATCGGCGTCGTCGCCGGCTGCGTCGCGATCGCCTTCCTGCCGAACACCCCCGAGGCGCGCACCCCCGCGCGGATCGCGATCGTGGGCCTCGTCATCGGCCTCGTCGTTGCCTTCATGGTGCTCACCGGCACCGGCCTCGTGTTGATCGTGGTGTCGCTCGCGCTCACCGTGATGGCGGCGTTCCGGAAGCCCGCTGACCCTGCCGAAGCGGCTTAGCCGATCGCGGCCTCGATCTTGCGGCTCAGCTCGTCAGTGTCGAAGTAGTTCTCGATCACCACAACATCGGCGCGGGTCGCGCCGATCGCCTCGACGAACTCGGCGCTCGTCAAGATGACCTGAGCGTCGGCGGCGACGCGGTGCACCGAAGCGACGTCGGCGGCCACCACGGTGGCGCTCAGGCCGAGACGCTGCAGCACGCGCTCGGCGTTCACCTTCAGAATGCCGGAGGAGCCAATGCCGGCCCCGCAGATGGCGACGATTTTCACGCGACGACCTCCGGCGGGGTGAGGATCGCCCGCACCTCATCGCGGGTCGTCGCATCGGCAATCGCGGCGATGGCCGACGAGTCGTTGAAGACGTTCGCGAGCGCCGCGACCGAGGTGAGCGGTCTACGCGTTCATCGGGCGGGCCGCCGCGCCGGTCGGGCTGCTCGTCGCCGCGATTGTCATACTGCTCCTCCGGGGCCTCGCGATCCTGCCCGAGTTGTGGACCGTGCCGGACGTCTTCTACGACAACCCCGCGTGGGGGTATGTCTTCCTCCTGGTGACCGGGCTCGCCGCGGGTCTCGCGGCCGTCGCGTGGTTACCGCAGACAGAGGTCGCGCGGCGTCCGAGCCGCATCGCCGTCGTCGGAACCGGAGTGGGGCTCTTCGTCGCGCTGACGCTCTTCGCCTTCGCCCCCTACGTCGCCCCGGTCTCGGCGGTCGGCCTGGCCCTCGCGCTGACGTTCCGGCGGCAACGTGAAACCCCCGGGCCCGACGCCGAAGCGTAGGCCCGGGGGCTGATGTACTCGCGTTGCTAGATGCGAGCTCCACTGAAGTCGAACACCGTGTTGGTGGCGAGGTCGAGATCGGAGATCAGGCAACCCTCCTGGAACGCTTCGCCTCGGTATTGCACGACCACCGACAAGAGTCGGTCCTCCGGCATGATCTCATCAACCGCCGCCCGTTCCACGGCCACCCGCACTTCGCCAGCTTCGGTCACAGTGATCTCAACCGGCACTTCAAGCAAAATGACAGAGCTGTTGCCTCGGAAGTTGACAGATCCACCTGGGATCGTGAGAGGCAGTGTGTATCCGGCGTCAGCCCAATCTTGCGGGCTCACGGTGGTAAACGCGGGGTACCACAGACCGTAGAGACCACTCTCGCCCGTGAACGGGAGCTGGAACTCTTCGAAGATCTCACTTGCCACGAACTGTTCGCCAGGCTGTGCGCATTCCGGTTCGGGGTCAGGCGACGGGCTCGGCTCAGGGTCGGGGCTCGGGGAGGGGTCCGGGCTGGGCTCGGGGTCCGGCGACGGGGTCGGTGTCGGAGTCGGCGTGGGCTCCGCCGTTTCACCACCAGCGTCGACACCGCTGTCCTCGGGCGGGCAGTCAGTTGCCGCGTAGGCGGTCACTGCACCGGTCTGCGAGATCACGACCGCGCCGAG
>DASSWY010000274.1:0-2636 GCA_035704325.1 Microcella sp.
GTCGCCGTCGGGCTGTTCATCGTCGCGGCCGTGAACGGCCTCTTCTAACGCGCCCCGCGCATCCAACCCTGTGAAAGACACTGTGACTGCATCTGAACGAGCGAAAGAACTGACGGTCGTGGCCGCCCGCGCGGCCGACGCAAAGCAGGGGGACGACATCGTCGCGCTCGACGTGTCGGGGCCACTGCCGCTCGCCGACGTCTTCCTGCTGGTGACCGGCCGCAGCGAACGCAACGTGCTCGCCATCTGCGACGAGGTCGAAGACCGCATGATCGAGGCGGGCGCGAAGCCGCTGCGTCGCGAGGGTCGTTCCGAGGGCCGCTGGGTGCTGCTCGACTTCGGGGATGTCGTCGTGCACGTCTTTCACGAGGAAGACCGGCAGTTCTACTCGCTCGAGCGCCTCTGGAAAGACTGCCCCGTCATTCCGGTCGACCTCGGCACGCCCGTCGACCCGGCCTGATTTGGCGACGGGGCGAGGGCGGTACTACTCTGTGACAGTCGCGCGGCGGAACACCGCCTGAGCGACACGCGAGGGCCTGTGGCGCAGCTGGTAGCGCACCTGCATGGCATGCAGGGGGTCAGGGGTTCGAGTCCCCTCAGGTCCACCACGACGACCCGGCTTCGGCCGGGTCTCGTCGTATCCGGCGCCTGCTGACCCGATCGGCGGGGCGGCGCGCCGAAGGCCTCGGCTCTGTGCCCGTGGCCCGGCCCGAGAGGACCACCCGTGAGCGACGCCGCTGCCCGCCCGCACACCGACCGAAGTGACGCCGCTGCGCGCGTCGTCACCGACGCATCCCGGATGCACGCGGTCACGCCCGAAACGACCGCCATCGTCGACATGGTGCTCGATTACGCGCGCCGCCGCCTGCTCGACACCGAGGTGCCGCTCGACAAGCCGATGCCGCCGAGCGAATTGCGTCGGCTCGCCGCCGGGTCGATCTCTGAGGACGGGGTGGGCGGGCGCCGCGCGCTGGCCCTGTTCGAGAACGTGCTTGCTCCGGCGTGCCTCACGATCGACCACCCCGGCTACCTGTCGTTCATTCCGTCGGCGCCGACGAAGGCCGCCAGTGCTTTCGACCTCATCGTGTCGGCGACGGCCGTGTACGGCGGCTCGTGGATGGAGGGCTCGGGCGCTGTCTTCGCCGAGAACGAGGTGCTCGCCTTCCTCGCGCGCGAGTTCGGGCTGCCCGAGACCGCTGGCGGCGTCGTGGTGCAGGGCGGCACGATCGGCAACCTGTCGGCGCTTGTCGCTGCCCGCGACCACGCCGCGCGCGTGCGCGCCGAGCGCGGGCAGGCGCGCCCCGAGCGCTGGGTGGTGGTCGCGAGCGCCGAAGCGCACTCGTCGATCGCCTCGGCCGCCCGCGTCATGGATGTCGATGTCGTGAAGGTCGCCGTCGGCGAGTCGGGCGCCCTCACGGGTGCTCAGGTGCGCACCGCGCTCGACGAGCACGGTGACGCCGTGATCGCCGTCGTGGCAACGGGCGGCTCGACGAACTTCGGCATCGTCGACGACATCGCCTCGATCGCCGCGCTGAAGGACGAGTTCGACGTCTGGTTGCACGTTGACGGGGCCTACGGCCTCGCGGCGGCGCTCGCGCCGTCGGCCCGTCACCGCTTCGCGGGGCTGGAGCGCGCCGATTCGCTCATCGTCGATCCGCACAAGTGGCTGTTCACGCCGTTCGACGCGTGCGTGCTGCTCTACCGCGACCCGGCGATCGCCCGCGCGGCGCACACCCAGCACGCCGAGTACCTCGACACGCTCACCGATCGCGCCGAGTGGAACCCCAGCGACTACTCGATTCAGCTCACGCGTCGCCCCCGCGGCCTGCCGCTGTGGTTCTCGCTCGCGACGTTCGGCGCCGGCGCGTACCGGGCCGCGATCGACGACTCACTCGCGCTCGCCCAGCGCGTCGCCGACGAGATTCGCACCCGGCCCGAGCTGCGCCTCGTGCGCGACCCGCAGTTGTCGGTCGTCGTGTTCGAGCGCGTGGGCTGGGAGGCGGCCGACTACGCCGCCTGGTCGGATCGCCTGCTCGACGAGCAGCGGGCGTTCGTGGTGCCGAGCTCGCACGCGGGCCGGCCGAACACACGCTTCGCGATCGTCAGCCCGCGCACGTCGTTCGAGCTGATCACGGGCATCCTCGACACGATGCGCTGATCGGGGCAGCGGGTGCGCGCACATGCACCCACACGCACCCGCGTCGCTCAGCCGACGCTCGGCCCCCGCACGGCCACCACGTCGTACCCTCACAGCATGAGCCACGACGCCGTCCCTGACCCCCTGCTCGAGAAGGCCCTGCGCACGCACACCGACTACGGCCAAGAGCAGCTCGAAGAGCATGAGCTCGCCGGCGACCCGTTCACGCAGTTCACCGCGTGACTGGCCGAGGCCGCCGAGCGCAAGGTCTACGAGCCGAACGCCATGGTGATTGGCACGATTGACCCCGACGGCCGTCCGTCGTCGCGCACGGTGTTGCTGCGCGGCGTCGACAAGCGAGGCTTCGCCTTCTACACCGACTACACCTCGCGCAAGGGCCGCGCCCTCATCGCGAACCCCGGCATTTCGGCGGTGTTCCCGTGGTACCCGCTGCACCGCCAGGTGCTGATCTACGGCGAGGCGCACAAGGTCGACGTGG
>DASSWY010000291.1:0-6542 GCA_035704325.1 Microcella sp.
CCCAGAAACGACGAAACCGCCCCGATCAGAGCTGATCGAGACGGTTACTCGTGCGCGAGGGGGGACTTGAACCCCCACGCCCTTGCGGGCACTGGCACCTGAAGCCAGCGCGTCTGCCAATTCCGCCACTCGCGCGAGACGGCGCACCACTGCGCCATCAACCTGGCGAGATTATCACAGCGGGCACCCCTCGCCTGCACCGCGAGCGAGCGGAAGATTCGCCGCGAAACCGCGCCCGAGCATCCATCATTCGGCCTCTGGTCACCCACGCCGACTACCATCGGATGGTCCGAAGGCTGAGGGAGGACGCACGTGGGGCTTCTCGATAGCTTCGAGCGGGGCTTGGAGCGCGTCGTCGGTGGCGCTTTCGCCAAAACCTTCAAGGCTGGCGTGCAGCCGGTCGAAATCGCCGCGGCACTGCGTCGCGAGCTCGACACGAAGGCCGCCGTGGTCGCGCGCGACCGCATTCTCGTTCCCAACCGGTTGACCGTGCGACTGTCTCCCGCCGACCACGACCGCATGACCTCGCTCGGCGAGGCGCTGAACGACGAACTCACGCAGCTCGTCCAGCGCCACGCCACCGCTCAGCGGTACACCTTTCCCGGCGGTATACGCATCATCCTCGAGCGCGACGGCAGCCTCACCGAGGGCGTCATTCGCGTCGAATCTGAGTCGGTGAAGGGTCGCGTCGTCTGGGTCGGTGTGCTCGACATCGGTGGCCAGCGTCACCCGCTGCGCGTCGGCCGAACGGTCATCGGCCGCGGCTCGGAGGCCGACATCACCGTTGACGACTCCGGCACCTCCCGCAAGCACGTCGAAATCGCGTGGGACGGCGCGAACGCGCAGGTCACCGACCTGGGCTCCACCAATGGCTCGCGTGTGAACGGAGAACCCGTGACCCGCGCCGTGCTGCAACCCGATAGCGTGATTGAGATTGGTCACACGCGCATCCTGTACCGAGTGCTCGCGCAGGCCGACGATTCCGCTGGCCGCACCACCACCCGAGGAGGCGCATCGTGAGCGAACTCACCCTCCTCTTGCTCCGCATCGGGTTCCTCATCTTGATGTGGTCGCTGGTGTTCGCGATCGTCTACGCGCTGCGCTCTGATCTCTTTGGGCAAAAGGTGCGGCGCATGCCATCGACAGGGTCGGGCGCAAGCAGTGCTGCCGGCTCGGCCAGCGCGCCGGCACCGGTCTCCCTTGCCACGCCAGCAGCGCCGACCGCCGAAGCACCGCGGGTATCGACACCGCCGAGCGGGCTCAGTTCGGTCGCAACGGGTGCCGTTGACCGCGACGACGACGGCCCCGCGCGCCGCCTCGTCATCACGAGTGGCTCGAAAGAGGGCATCGAGCTCGAGCTCGACGGCGACCAGCTCACGATCGGCCGCTCGAGCGATTCGGGCCTCGTCATTCGCGACGACTACACGTCAACACACCACGCGCGCCTCATGCTGTGGGACGGCAAGTGGATGGTGCAAGACCTCGACTCGACGAACGGCACATTCCTCTCGGGCAAGCGCGTGAGCATCCCCACGCACGTGCCGCTCAACACGCCCGTCTCCATCGGCACCACGACGTTCGAGCTGCGACGGTAGGCGCCGATGACGTCGCGCACCGCCGCCGCCAGCCACGTCGGCCGGGTCCGGTCCAACAACCAAGACTCGGGCTACGCCGGTCGCCACCTCTTTGTCGTAGCCGACGGGATGGGCGGCCACGCGGGCGGTGACGTTGCGAGTGCCCTCGCGATCCAGGCGATCGCTCAAACGGATGCGCCCTTCGAGACGGTCGAACAAGCGCGCGACGCGCTCGAATCCGCGCTCCTCTCCGCGAACCGTGAGCTCGCGGAGACGGTGTCCGAGCATCCTGAGCTCACCGGGATGGGCACGACGGTCAGCGGCCTCCTGCGGGTCGGTGGGCGCATGGCTCTCGCCCACATCGGCGACTCGCGCGTCTACCTGCTGCGCGACGACACCCTGAGCCAGATCACGAAAGACCACACCTTCGTGCAGCGCCTCGTCGACTCGGGCCGCATCACGCCAGAAGAGGCAGCGGTTCACCCGCGCCGCTCGGTGCTGATGCGCGTACTCGGCGACGTCGACATCTCGCCCGACATCGACACCGATGTGCTCGACACGAACCCCGGTGACCGCTGGCTGCTGTGCTCTGACGGGTTGAGCGGGTATGTCACCGACGAACGCATCGCAGAGATCCTGCGCGACACCCCCGACTCCGACGCGGCAACACAGGCCCTGATTCAGGCGAGTCTCGACAACGGTGCCCCCGACAACGTGACCGTTGTCGTCGTCGGCGTCGACGAGGGCGACGACAGCGGAGTGCCCGAGCCCGTCATGGTGGGCTCGGCGGCAGAGCCGCTCAGCTTCCGACCGGTCGAAGAGAAGCGGGCAGCAAAGCGCCTGCCGCAGTTGCTGTTGCACCCCCTGAAGCCTGCGTCCGACCCCGAAGACGAACACTTCGAGCCCGAGAGCGAAGAGTTCCTGCGCGAGCTGATCGCCGAAGACCGTCGCCGGAAGATTCGTCGCCGCATCACCTGGAGCGTCGGCATCCTGCTCATCGTTGGCATTCTGGGCACGGCGCTCACCGCCGGCTACCAGTGGACGCAGTCCCGCTATTACGTGGGCGAGGTCGACGGTCAGGTGGCGATCTATCAGGGCGTGCAGCAGGGCGTTGGGCCATTCTCGCTCTCGAGCGTGTACCAAGAGACCGACATCGATCTGATGGAACTGACCCCGTTTAGTCGCTCAGCGGTGGAACAAACCATCAGCGCGGGCGACCTGATCGACGCGCTGGCAATCGTCGAAAGGCTGCGCCGTGAAGCCGAACGATGACCAGACGGGCGCCATGACGGGGCCGATTGGTGCAGTGGCGGCACCGAGCGCCGATTCCGCACCCCGCGCATCCGGGCCGATCACCGAGCAGATTCGCATCCGTCTCAAGACGCCGTCGAAGCTGCGCAACCTCGAGCTTGCGCTGCTCGTGCTCGCCGTCGGCGTGAGCGGCGGCGCGATCGCGCTTGTGCAGCTCGGCGCCCTCGAGGCTCTCGACTCCACGGTCATCACCTACGCCGCGGGCCTCGCCGCCCTGGTGCTCGGCGTGCACGTTGTGCTGCGCATCGTGGCACCCGACGCCGATCCGTTTATCCTGCCGATCATCACGACGCTCAACGGCCTCGGCATCGCGATGATCTACCGCCTCGACATCGCCAAGGGCTTCGAGGGCTGGGAGAGCGTGGGCGTGCGCCAGATGGCCTGGACGGCCCTCGCAATGGCTGTCGCGGTCGCCGTGCTCGTCGTCGTGCGCAACCACCGCGTTCTGGCGCGCTACCGCTACGTCGCGCTGCTCGTCGGCATCGGACTGCTGCTGCTGCCGCTCGTTCCGGGCCTCGGCCAGACGATCAACGGCGCGCGTGTCTGGATCGCCGTCGGCCCCTTCTCGTTCCAGCCGGGCGAGCTCGGCAAGATCGCGCTCGCGATCTTCTTCGCCGGCTACCTGATGACAGCCCGCGATTCGCTGTCCATCGTTGGCAGCAAGGTGCTCGGCATGCGCCTCCCGCGTGCCCGCGACCTCGGCCCGTTGCTTGTCGCGTGGGCCGCGGCGATGGCCGTGCTCGTCTTCCAGCGCGACCTCGGTACCGCGCTGCTGTATTTCGGGCTGTTTCTCGTGATGCTGTACCTCGCGACGGGCCGCCTCAGCTGGGTCCTGCTTGGCCTCGGGCTCTTCGTCGGCGGCGCGCTCGTCGCGCGCGACACCCTTGGCTATGTCGACGGCCGTTTCAATGCGTGGCTCGACTCGTTCAATCCCGAGGTCTACAACGCAATCGGCGGCAGCTACCAACTCGTGCAGGGGCTGTTCGGCCTCGCCAACGGCGGCCTCATCGGCACGGGTCTCGGCCAGGGCCGCCCCGACATCGTGCCGCTCGCCGAAAGTGACTACATCATCACGAGCCTCGGCGAAGAGCTCGGCCTGGTGGGCCTGTTCGCGATTCTCGCCCTGTACGTGTTGCTCGTCGCTCGCGCCTATCGCATCGGTTTCGGCGGCACCGACGACTTCGGGCGGATGCTCGCGGTCGGTCTCGGGTTCTTGGTCGCCCTGCAGGTCTTCGTCGTGATCGGCGGCGTCACGCGCGTGATCCCGCTGACGGGCCTCACGACCCCGTTCCTCGCGGCGGGCGGCTCGTCGCTCATGGCGAACTGGATCATCGCGGCCCTTCTGCTGCGGCTCAGCGATTCGGTGCGTCACCAGCCGCGATTGGTGGTGGATGACCGTGAATAAAGAGCTGCGGCGCATCAGTGTCGCCACCCTCAGCATGTTCCTCGCGCTGTTCGTGTCGATCAGTGTGATTCAGGTCTTCGCCGTCGATGAGCTGCGCGCCGACGACCGCAACGTTCGCACGCTGTACGCCAGCTACTCGGCGGCACGCGGGCCGATCCTCGTCAACGGCAACCCCATCGCTCGATCGGTACCGAGCGACAATGAGTTCCGCTTTCTTCGCCAGTACCTCGAGCCCGAGCTGTACTCGGCTGTGACGGGATACTTCACGCTCAACCAGGGCAGCGCCGGCATCGAAGCTGCGCTCAACGACTACCTCAGTGGCACGGCCAACGAGCAGTTCCTCGATCAGTTGAGTGCGCTCGTCACCGGCCAAAATCCCCGAGGGGCCGCCGTCGAGCTCACGATCGACCCGGCTGTACAGCAGGCCGCGTTCGACGCGATGGCGGGCCAGAGTGGTGCCGTCGTCGCGATCGACCCGGCAACGGGTGACATCCTCGCGATGGTGTCCACGCCCGGCTACGACCCGAATCGCCTCTCCGCCCACTCGACCGCGAGCGTCATCGATGCGTACAACGCGCTGATCAGTGACCCCTCGAACCCGCTCGTGAACCGGGCAATCGCGGGCGACCTGTACTTCCCCGGTTCGGTATTCAAGGTTCTGGTGGCCGCCGCCGCGATTGATTCGGGAGAGTTCACGCCCGAGTCAGAGTTTCCGAACCCGCCGCAGCTGCAATTGCCGCTCTCGACGAGCGTGATCAACAACGCCGAAGGCGGAACCTGCGGCGGTAACGAGACCGTGACGCTCGCCACCGCGCTCCGCCTCAGCTGCAACATTCCGTTCGCGCAGTTGGCGCTCGAGCTTGGTGAAGACGAGCTGGCCGATTACGCCGAAGCGTTCGGGTTCGGGCAAGAGCTCGAGATTCCGATGGAGGTGACTCCGAGCCGCTACCCGTCGAACCTCGACGACGCTCAGCTCATGCTGACGGGATTTGGCCAGTACGACGTGCGCGTCACTCCTCTGCAGATCGCCATGATCAGCGCGGCGATCGCGAATGAAGGCGATCTCATGAAGCCGACGTTGGTCGACCGCATCATTGCGCCCGATCTCTCGACCGTGCTCGAAACAGAGCCGGAGGTCTGGGCCGAGCCGATCAGCGCATCCACCGCGCGCACATTGACGCGGATGCTCGTTGACGGTGTCGCTGACGGCGCCGCCTCGAATGCCGCCATCGACGGCATCGAGGTCGCGGGCAAAACGGGTACGGCCGAAACCGGGCCCGAGCAGCCATACACTCTCTGGTTCACCGGCTTCGCCCCCGCGGATGACCCGCAGGTGGCGGTCGCCGTCGTCGTCGAGAACGGCGGCGGACAGGGCCAGAATGCATTCGGTAATCAAGTCGCGGCTCCCATTGCGCGACAGGTCATGGAGGCGGTGCTGAACAGATGAGACCGACCAGCGGGCTCACATTTGGGGGGCGGTACCAGCTGCTGTCCCGCGTCGCGATCGGCGGCATGGGTGAGGTGTGGCAGGCGACCGACCAGGTCATCGGCCGCACCGTCGCCATCAAGATCTTGAAAGACGAGTACCTCGGTGACCCCGGGTTCCTTGAGCGCTTCCGCGCCGAGGCCCGGCATGCCGCGCTCGTCAACCACGAGGGCATCGCCAACGTGTACGACTACGGCGAAGAAGAGGGCAGCGCCTTTCTCGTCATGGAGCTTGTGCCGGGCGAAGCGCTGTCGACGATCCTCGAGCGCGAGCGCACCCTGTCGAGTGACCAGGTGCTCGACATCGTCGCCCAAACGGCCTCGGCCCTGCACGCCGCCCACCAGGCCGGCCTCGTGCACCGCGACATCAAGCCGGGCAACCTGCTCATCACACCCGATGGTCGTGTGAAGATCACCGACTTCGGAATCGCGCGCATCGCCGACCAGGTTCCGCTGACCGCGACCGGGCAGGTCATGGGCACGGTTCAGTACCTCTCGCCCGAACAGGCGAGCGGCCAGTCGGCGAGCCCGTCGACCGATGTCTACTCGCTCGGCATCGTCGCCTACGAGGCCCTCGCGGGTCGTCGCCCGTTCACGGGTGAGTCGCAGGTGGCAATCGCCATGGCACAGATCAACGACGCCCCGCCCGAGCTGCCGGCGTCGGTGCCCGAGCCCGTGCGCAACCTCGTCATGGCGGCGATTGCGAAGAAGCCGGCCGACCGGCCCGCGTCGGCGCAGCACTTCGCGCGCGCGGCCCAGGCCCTGCG
>DASSWY010000030.1:0-3384 GCA_035704325.1 Microcella sp.
GGTGGGGCCGTGCATCCGGCCACCACGGCGACGATGCCGACGGCGGCGATCGCGGCGAGGCGCAGGCGGGCGGCGCGAAAAAGCATGGGGCTCCACGGAAGAAATAGCGGCGCGACGCAGTGCGCTGTCACGACGGTCTCAGGCTAGCCGCGCTGTCTGGCTGGCACCCGCGAGCCGCCGGGGCGGCCGCCTCAGCAGGCCTAGCATGAGGGGGTGGCACAGCACCCGGATGACCCCGCGATGAGCGATCGCGTGCGCCGAGTGCTCGAGTTCGAACGCGAGTGGTGGGGCCACTCGCCGGCGAAAGAGCGCAGCATTCGCGGCGAGTTCGGCTGGAGCCCGGCCCGCTACTATCAGGTGCTGAACACCGTGGTTGACGACCCGATCGCTCTCGAGCACGACCCCGTGCTGGTGGGTCGGCTGCGCGAGGTGCGCGAGAGCCGCGCCGAGCGGCGTCGCACGCGGCGTCCGTCCGCCGCCGCCTCCTGACCCGAGAAAGCCCGCATGCCCGACTTCCCGCCCGACCGTTTCGACGAGGTGCCCGCCGCGACGGGGCGCGTTGGAGCGCACCGGGCACCGCGCACTCGCGCGGCGGCGCTGCGTCTCATCGGGGTGTCGGCTCTCGTCACCGGGCTGATCGTGGCCGGGGGGCTCGTCGCGCTCGCGGTCATCGATGACCGCCTGCAACTCGACATTCCTGCGCTCACCGGCCCGCCGCCCGACGAGCCCGCAGAACCCGCTGCCCCCGAGGTGACACCGATCACCGACCCTGCCGAGGCGTCGCTGCCCGAGGGGTTCACGATCACGATCCTTGATGGAACCGATTCCGTCGGCCGTGGCCCGCAGGCGCAAGAGGCGCTGGATGCTCGCGGCTGGCCCGTCGGAACGGTCACCCAGACCGCCGAATCTGACATCACGGAGACCGTTGTCTACTACGCGACCCCTGAGCTGGAGGGCGTCGCACGGGGCATGGTCGAGCTTCTCGGCGGTGTCGCCGACATCGAGCTGTCTGACGCCTTCCCCGGTGCCCCGATCACGATCGTGCTCGGGAGCGATTACGAGCTTTCGACTGCGTCGTAGTCGGTCTCGCGCCGCACGCGCGTCACGGCGGTGGCGCGCGGGCGAGCAGGGTTAGGGTTCTCGCCATGCGCAGCACTCTTCGTCGACGTTCGGCGGCACTGGCTATGTCGGCCGCCCTGATCGCTGGACTCGCGGCCTGCACGCCCGAGCCCGCCCCGGTCGATTCGACATCGTCGACGCCGAGTGCCGCCCCTGAGGAGCCCACCTACGAGTCGAGCTATGAGGCGCCGCCGGCCACGGCTCTCGCGCCGCTCACCGGCGAGGTGATTCCCGCCGGGTCGCTCGATCGCCCGGTGCTGTCGGCGAAGATCGACAACGCGCCGCGTGCGCGGCCTCAGGTGGGTCTCGACCGTGCTGACATCGTGCACGTCGAACTGGTGGAGGGCGGGTCGACGCGGTATGTCGCGACGTGGCATAGCGACCTGCCTGACGAGGTGGGCCCCGTGCGCTCGGTGCGCCCCATGGACCCGGATATTTTGTCGCCGTTCGGTGGAATCTTGACGTATTCGGGCGCGCAGCAGCGCTTCGTCGATGCGATGCGCAACACGCCTGTGCGCAACATCATCTTTGATTACGGGGACGACTCCGATCTGCTCTATCGCGGGTTGCCTCGCCCCGCGCCGCACAACGTCGTTGCGCGCGCCGCTGAGCTCGTCGAGCGATACGCGAGCGATGCTGCCCCCGTGCAGCCCTACGTGTTCGCCGACCGTTTTGAGAACGCGACCGCGGTGCGCGACGGGAGCCCCGCATCCGCCCTGAACCTGCGCTACGGCCAGATCGGGCAGTCGGGCTGGCAGTGGAGTGCGGCCGACAACGCGTGGTTGCGTCTGCAGGGTGGGGCCCCCGACGTCGCCGCGAGCGGCGCGCGCCTCAGCGCGACGAACGTCGTCGTGCTGCGCGTGCGGGTCGAGGTCATTCAGTCGATTCCGACCACCTTCCTCGCGGGGGAGTCGGGCACGGGCTTCGTCGCCGCGGGTGGCAAGACGATTCCGGTCACGTGGTCGAAGGCGGGCCAGGCCGACCCAATTCGCATTCTTGACGCTCAGGGTGTCGCCGTGCGCCTCGCCCCTGGCAACACCTGGGTCGAGCTGGTGCCGACCAGTGGCGACGCGAGCATCACTGCCGGCTGATCTCCCCTCCCTCGCTGGCTTGCACTCGCAGGTCGAGAGTGCCAAAATCAGTTAGCACTCACTCTCTGCGAGTGCCAGAGCTACCGTACGTACTGCGTCCGGGAGGGACGAAAGACACACATGGCTAAAATCATTGCTTTTGACGAAGAGGCCCGTCGCGGCCTGGAGCGCGGCCTGAACACCCTGGCTGACGCCGTGAAGGTGACGCTCGGCCCGCGTGGTCGCAACGTCGTCCTCGAGAAGAAGTGGGGCGCCCCCACGATCACCAACGACGGCGTCTCGATCGCGAAAGAGATCGAGCTCGACGAGCCCTTCGAGAAGATCGGCGCCGAGCTCGTCAAGGAGGTCGCGAAGAAGACCGACGACGTCGCCGGCGACGGGACGACGACCGCGACGGTCCTCGCCCAGGCGATCGTGAAGGAGGGCCTGCGAAACGTCGCGGCCGGAGCCAGCGCCACCGATCTGAAGCGCGGCATCGAGGCGGCGACCGAGCGAGCGGTCGAGGCCATCAAGAATCAGTCCAAGGAGGTCGACACCAAGGAGGAGATCGCCAACGTCGGTGCGATCTCAGCCGCGGACCCCGAGATCGGCGCCGAGATCGCCGAGGCCGTCGACAAGGTCGGCAAGGACGGGGTCATCACCGTCGAGGAATCCAACACCTTCGGCATGGAGCTCGAGTTCGTCGAGGGGATGCGATTCGACAAGGGCTACATCTCCCCCTATTTCGTGACGGATCCCGAGCGCATGGAGGCCGTGCTCGACGACCCCTACATCCTCATCGCGAACCAGAAGATCTCCGCGGTGAAGGACCTGCTCCCGGTCCTCGAGAAGGTCATGCAATCCGGCAAGCCGGTCGTGATCATCTCCGAGGACGTCGAGGGCGAGGCGCTCGCCACGCTCGTCGTGAACAAGCTGCGCGGCACGTTCCGCTCATCCGCGGTGAAAGCCCCCGGGTTTGGGGACCGGCGCAAGGCGATGCTCGAGGACATCGCGATGCTGACCGGCGGCACGGTCATCTCCGAGGAGGTCGGCCTGAAGCTCGAGAACGCGACCCTGGATTTGCTCGGGTCCGCCCGCAAGATCGTCGTCACGAAGGACGAGACGACGATCGTCGAGGGCGGAGGCAAGGACGACGACATCAAGGGCAGGATCAACCAGATCAAGGCGGAGATCG
>DASSWY010000340.1:0-4551 GCA_035704325.1 Microcella sp.
ATGCGCACGACGTATTCCACCCAGACGCTGATTCAGATCACCACGATCGTCGGCCTGTTGGCCGCCGCGCTCGGACTGGTGGTGAACTATGTGGCGTAGCGTTCAGCGCTGGCGCGGCCTCGTGATTGTCGGCGTGATGGCGGCGGTCACCCTGTGGCTCGCTGCCTCGGGCCAGCTGGCGCTGTACATTCACCCCCGGTACAACATCTTCACCGTGCTGATGGCGATCATCGCCGTCGTCTTCGTGGTGGGCGCGCTCGTGGGGCGCCGCCACCACGACGATGAGGATGCGCCCCCTCCGCCCCGCCGGTCGCGCGCGGTCGCGCTCACCGCGGCCACCATCGCCGGTGTGTTCACGATCGGGATGGTCGTCGTGCCGCCCGCCACGCTGTCGACGGCGACCGCCGAGCAGCGCGAGATCAACTCGACGGCCGCGAGCGACGCGGAGGCGTTTGAGGCCGCGACAACGGCCGACGCCGAGCAGGTGGCGCGCTTCACCGTGCGCGAGTGGGCAACGATTCTGCGCCAAACGAGCGACCTGGCGTTCTTCACCGACAAGCCGGTGACCGAGCTCGTTGGGTTCGTGACGCCCGACGCCGTCGACCCTGAGAACATGTTCTACGTCTCGCGTTTTTCGGTGACGTGCTGCGCGGTCGACGCCCAGCCGCTGGGTGTGCCGGTGTACCTGCCCGGGTGGAATGCCGAACTTGCGGCCGACGACTGGGTGTCGATCAATGGCCGCTTCGGCAGCAACCCGAGTAGCGCCAGCGATCAGCCGGTCGTCATTCTGCCCGACGCCGTGACGCCCATTGAGCAGCCTCGTGAGCCCTACCTCTTCTGAGTGGCGATCGTTCCGGCGCACGTTCTGGCTGACGGCCGCCGTGACGACCGGCGTCGCCGCCGTCTTCCTGCTGCTCGGGGCTCTGCAGGGCCCGAAGCTGTCGACCGCCCAGGTCGACACCGAGCGCGTGACGGAACAGGCCGGCCAGCAGCTGCGCCTGTTCGCGAATCAGCCCCTCAGCGACATCGACGCCTCGCAGGTCACGGTCGAGCCGGATGCTGAGGTCACCGTCTCGGTGCAGAACGAATTGATCGCGGTGCAATTTGCTGAGCCGCTGCGCTACGCGACCGAGTACACCGTGACGATCGAGAATGTCGCCTCGCCCTCCCGGGAGGCGACGAGCGCGTTCACCCATCGCTTCACGACGGCGCCCGGCTCGTTCGTCTACGTCGACCGCGGCGCCGAGGTCGATGAGGTGCTGCGCGCTCGCGTCGACGGTACGGGCCGCGGTGAGGTGCTGCACAGCGCCCCGGGTATCGAGTTTGCGGCACCGCTGGGCAGCGCCGTCGTACTGACGCGCGAGGGCGAGGGCGGCACGAGCCTGCTCGAGGTCGTCGACGTGGCGTCGGGGGTGGTTGAGTCCGTCGTGCTTCCCGAGCGGGGGCTGCGCATCGATGAACTGGTTGTTCCGCAGAGTGGCACGACGGTCGCCGTCGTCATGAGCTCGGTTGACAATGCGGATGCGCCGGCACGCCGGGTCGGAATCGTCGACCTCGGGGGAGTGGGCGTCGTCGAGTGGCTGACGGGCCTCGACGGGGCGGTGCTGCAGGCGCAGACAGTGCTGACGGTGCCAGCCGGTGACACGCTGCTCGTGCACGGCATCGACGGCACGCTCACGTCGGTTCCCCTCGCCGACCCCACACTCGCTCTGCCGATCGGGCAGTACACCGAGGTGCACGCGGTCTCGGCCGACGGCACGCGGGTCAGCGCCACCGATCCCTTTGGCGGCGTCGCCCTCGACCTCGCCACGGGCGAGGAAGAGCGCGTCAACCCCTCACTGTTCAACGATGCCCTGGTGTTCGGCGCCGACTTCCAGCTGCTCAGCGGCGACGAGCGCGTCCAGAGGGTTGCGGTGACCGACGACGCGGGCCTCGCCGTCGCGAACCTCATCGTCGCCGACGACGGCAGCGGAGCATCCCGGATGCTCGCGCGCACCCTCGACGACGCCGGATCGTTTGGCGCGTTCCGGGTCTCGCCCAACAGTGAGTTCGTGGCCATCGAGGTCACCCCGAACGTCGCGGACGCCGTTCCCGATGGGCGCGCGGTCAACCCCCAGGCAGAATCCGTCACCGTCGTCGTCGTCGATATCACGACCGGCAATCTGGTGCGGAGCGTCGCGGGCTTCGGGCCCCGCTGGTAACGGATGCGCGACGTACCGGATGCGCGACGTAACGAATGCGCGTCTTAGCGGGTGCGCGTCGCGCGCTTGTCGCGCTGCCGCACGCGCAGACCGGCGGCCTGCAGGCGCGCCACCAGCTCGCGCGGACTGACTGGCTCCGCGCCGAGCGCCACGAGTTCGGCGAAGCGTTCCTCGGGGTAGTCGTAGTGGTCGTGATCGAAACCGCGCGGCGGAATGCCGGCGCGCTCGGCGAACGCGTGCAGTTCATCCAGCGAATGGTCACTGACGAGGTGCCCCCACAGGCGCCCGTGCGCGGGCCACATCGCCGCGTCGATGAGAATCGCCATGATGTGCAGAGTGTAGGCTGTCAGGGTTGCGCGACGCCGTGGCCCCTCGTTTGACCGGGCCCGTTGCGCTCGGCTATTCTTGACCGTTGGTGTGCGCTGGGCAGAAGCTCGCGCCTGACACCCGCAGTCTTGAGCAAGAAGTTCCTTCGAACGAAGTAAAGGTGAAACGTGGTCTACGCAGTTGTGCGCGCCGGTGGGCGGCAGGAAAAGGTCGAGGTTGGCACGGTTGTCGTGCTTGACCGCGTTACCCCGGGCGAGGACGGCACGATCCAGCTGACCCCGGTTCTGCACGTCGACGGTGACACGGTCACCACCGACGCCAAGAAGCTCTCGAAGATCACCGTGACCGCCGAGGTCCTGGGTGACCTCCGCGGCCCGAAGATCATCATCCAGAAGTACAAGAACAAGACCGGGTACAAGAAGCGTCAGGGCCACCGCTCTGAGCTGACCCGCGTCAAGATCACCGGCATCAAGTAAGAAGGGTCGCGAGAAGACATGGCACACAAAAAGGGCGCATCGTCCACCCGTAACGGCCGCGACTCGAACCCCCAGTACCTGGGTGTGAAGCGCTTCGGCGGCCAGGTTGTCAAGGCCGGCGAGATCATCGTTCGCCAGCGTGGCACCCACTTCCACCCCGGCGCCAACGTGGGCCGTGGCGGCGACGACACGCTGTTCGCGCTGTCGGCCGGTGCGGTGCAGTTCGGCCAGAAGGGCGGCCGCAAGGTCGTCAACATCGTCGCGGGCGAATAACCTCCACGATCACCAGCATCCGATGACGGGGCGGGCTTCGGCCCGCCCCGTCATCGTCGTTACATCGGGAATGACAGCCCTGACACCCCGTTGGGCGCGCGACAGTGCCGCAGCTCAACACTCAGCCCGCCCCGCTCGGGGCGCACATTGCAAGGAGGACCGCCGTGGCAACGTTCGTTGACCAGGTGACCCTGCACCTGCGCGCTGGGCACGGTGGCCACGGCTGCGTGTCGGTGCGCCGTGAGAAGTTCAAGCCGCTCGCCGGCCCCGACGGCGGCAATGGCGGTGACGGGGGCGACATCGTGCTCGTCGCCGACGCGCAAGAGACGACCCTCTTGCCGTACCACCGCCGCCCGCACCGCACGAGCGACAACGGTGGTCCGGGCATGGGCGACAACCGCGCTGGCTTCTCGGGTGGTGACCTCGTGCTTCCGGTTCCGGTCGGCACCGTCGTGCGCGACGCCAACGGCACCGAACTGGTTGACCTCGTCGAGCCGGGCATGCGCATCGTCGTCGCGCCCGGCGGCCGCGGTGGTCTCGGCAACGCGGCCCTCGCGACGACCAAGCGCAAGGCGCCGGGTTTCGCGCTGCTCGGCACCCCCGGGTGGGAGGGCGACGTCGTCCTCGAGCTCAAGACGGTCGCCGACGTGGCCCTCGTGGGCTACCCGAGCGCCGGTAAGTCGAGCCTCATCGCCGCGATCTCGGCGGCGAAGCCGAAGATCGCCGACTACCCGTTCACGACGCTGCACCCCAACCTCGGTGTCGTCGAGGCGGGCGATGTGCGCTACACCGTCGCCGACGTTCCCGGCCTCATCGAGGGCGCCAGCGAGGGCAAGGGGCTGGGCCTCGAGTTCTTGCGTCACGTCGAGCGGTGCACCGCGCTGCTGCACGTGCTCGACTGCGCCACGCTCGAACCCGGCCGCGACCCCCTGAGTGACCTCGACGTGATTCTCGCCGAGCTGGCCGCCTACCCCGTGCCCGATGGCCAGACGCCGCTGCTCGAGCGCCCGCAGCTCGTCGCCCTCAACAAGGTTGACGTGCCCGACGGTCGCGAGCTCGCCGAGTTTGTGCGCCCCGAGCTCGAGAAGCGCGGCTACCGCGTGTTCGAGATCAGCGCCGTGAGCCGCGCGGGCCTGCGCGAGCTGACCTTCGCCCTGGGCGAGGTCGTCGCAGCCGACCGCGAGGCTCGGGCAGCTGAGTCAACGGTGCGCGAGCGCATCGTGCTGCGCCCCGCCCCCGTCAACGAGAAAGACTTCACCGTCACGGTCGAGGGC
>DASSWY010000054.1:0-2332 GCA_035704325.1 Microcella sp.
ACTGTTCGGCCTGGCGGTGTGCAGCCCCGACGGTTTCGTGTCGGAGGCGGGCGACGTCGAGGTCGAGTTCTCGGTGCAGTCGATCTCGAAGGCGTTCACCTACGCGCTCGCGCTGAGCGACCGCGGGCGCGAGGCCGTGCACGAGCACGTGGGCGCCGAGCCGAGCGGTGAGGCGTTCAGCGCGATCAGTCTCGAGGAGGAGACGGGCCGCCCCGACAACCCGATGATCAACGCGGGCGCGCTCGTGACGTGCGCGCTTGTCGGCGGTGACGGGGCGCGCGAGAAGTTTGCGCGCATCCGTTCGGTGATGGAGGCGGCCGCCGGGCGCAGCCTCGGCGTCGACGAGACCGTCTACGAGGAGGAGCAGGCGGCGAGCGACCGCAACCGCGCGCTCGCCCACTTCATGCGCAGCGCCGGCTCGCTCACCGACGAGGTCGACCCCACGATGGAGGTCTACCTGCGCCAGTGCTCGGTGCTCGTGACGACCCGCGACCTGGCGATCATGGGCGCGACGCTCGCCCGCGGCGGCATCAACCCGGTGACGGGTGACCGCGTGTTCTCGGGCGAGGTGGCGCGGCACGTGCTGACCGTGATGGCGACGTGCGGCATGTACGACTACTCGGGCGAGTGGCTGCTGACGGTCGGCACGCCCGCGAAGAGCGGGGTCTCGGGCGGGCTGATCACGGCGAGCCCCGGCCAGTTCGGCATGGGCCTGTTCAGCCCCAAATTGGATGCGCGGGGCAATTCGGTGCGCGGAGTCGCCGCCTCGCAAGACCTCGCCGAGCGCTTCCAACTGCACGCCCTGACGCTGCCCGGCGGCAACCTGCCGGTCGTACGCGAGAGCGAGGAGCGCTGGCCCGAATTCGGCGCCGGCGTTGTCGCCATTCAGGGCGACCTCGTTTTCGCGTCGATGCGCGGGGTGCTCGCCGCGATCGAGGATGTGCTCGACTCGACCGATCGGGTGCTCGTGCTCGACCTCGATCGGGTGACGCGGGTGCACGCGGTCGGCGAGAAGATTTTGCAGGGCGCGATTGACCGGCTGCACGACCTCGAACACGACGTGGTGATCGTTGACGGTGCGCGCCGCGGGATTGTGACGGGCGCCGTCGAGGTCGAGACGCTGGATGCTGCGCGCGACTGGTTGAGCGAACGGTGAACTGCCCGGTTCTTCCTCCGGTGTAGGAACTCCTACACCCGAGTAGCGGCCGAGCGGCGACACAGTCGCGCCGCGAGATTACTCGCGGGGCTTCAGGCGGATGCCCGGCAGCGCCGGCGCCGGAAGGGCCGCGCCCTCGTACCCGTCGACGTGCCCGAAGCGGCCGCGGCGGTCGGCGTTGTCGATGACGTCGATCTGCCAGCGCTCGCGGAAGGCGACGATCTCGTCGTGGTCGCGGCCGATGAAGTTCCACCACATGACGATCGACTCGCCGAGCGGCGTGCCGCCGATCAGCAGGATGCGCAGGGGCGCGTCGGCGCTCGCCTCAATGCGCAAGACGTTGGCGCCGGGCGCGAGGTAGCCGAGTTGCGCGGCGTCGACCACATGCTCGTCGTCGAGGGTCGCGGTGCCGTGGTCGACGAGCACCCCGTGCTCGAAGGTGGGGTCGAGCGCCACGTCGACGACGCAGCCCGCCGGCAGGTCGAGCTGCGCGCCGAGCAGCGGGGTGAAGGTGCGGGCGGGCGCGGCGTGGTCGGCGAGCTCGGGCAGTTCCCCGATGAACACCCGCACGATCGCGTCGCCGAGGCGGGTCGGCACCGGCTCGGTGTGCTCGAAGAACGGTGCCGTGTGCCGGTCGCTGTCGGGCAGCGCCACCCACAGCTGCGCCCCGTGCAGGCGGGTCGTCGCGGGGGTCGAGACCTCCGAGTGCTGAATGCCCGAGCCGGCCGTCATCAGGTTCAGTTCGCCGGGTCGCACCATCTGGTGCGCGCCGGTCGAGTCGCGGTGCTCGATCTCGCCCTCGAACAGCCAGCTCACCGTCTGCAGCCCGGTGTGGGGGTGGGGCGGCACGACCATGCCGGCATCCCGTTCGGTGATGTCGTCGGGGCCGTAGTGGTCGAGGAAGCACCACGCGCCGATCAGGCTGCGCTCGCGCTGCGGCAGCGTGCGGCGCACCGTCATGGCGCGCGGGCCGCCGAGCGGCACCTCGCGCGGCTCGAGCAGCTGAAACCGGGGCGCAGAATCGTCGTCGCACAGCAGCTCGGCCGGCTCGACCTCGAGGTTGCTCACGGGCTCACCCTACGCCGCGGCCCTGACCCCGACCCCGACCCGGCCCCCGGCCCCGACCGAGACCCCGACCGCGTTCACAATTCAGGAAGCCGCACCCGCTGAGTGCGA
>DASSWY010000089.1:0-17469 GCA_035704325.1 Microcella sp.
CAGCTGCCGTTCGGCGACGACGAGTTCGACGCCGTCACCATCAGCTTCGGGCTGCGCAACGTGCAGAACCCGCAGAAGGCGCTCGCCGAGATGTACCGGGTCACGAAGCCGGGCGGTCGCATCGTCATCACCGAGTTCTCGAAGCCGCCGGTCGGCCTGCTACGTCGCGGCTACCACGCGTACCTCAAGCACGTCATGCCGCACATCGCGAAGGTCGCGAGCTCGAACGCCGACGCGTACGAGTACCTCTTCGAGTCGATCGCCGACTGGCCCGACCAGGCGACCCTCTGCCAGTGGATGCGCGCCTCCGGCTTCACGCGCGTCGCCTACCGCAATCTGACGGCGGGCGTCGTGGCGATGCACCGCGGGCGGAAGCCGCTTGACGCGGCGATTCGCGCATCCGTTGCGAAGCGTCGCCGCGCACGCGCCGCCAGCCCGTCTTCGGCCGCCGCCGAGTGACCCCGACCACCCTCGACGATCGGCCGACCGTGACCCCGAGTACTCCGCTCGCACGCCGCAGCAAGACGCTGTCGGCGTCGCTCGGCCTGGGCGAGAAGCTGTTCGCCTCCAGCGAGGAGCGCCGCTTCGCCGACGCCATCGAGGTCGGCCTCGAGAAGGTTGAAGAGGGCCTGCTCGGCGAGGTGAGCTTTGCCGACGACATGGCCGACGTCACCTCCCGCTACCTGCTCGAGGCCGGGGGCAAGCGCATCCGACCCGTGCTGACGCTGCTCACCGCCCAGCTCGGTGACGGCGCGACCGACGACGTGGTGACGGCCGCCCAGGCGATCGAAATCACACACCTGGCGTCGCTGTACCACGACGATGTCATGGACGAGGCCGAGATGCGCCGCGGGGTACCGAGCGCGCAGAGCGTGTGGGGTAACTCGGTCGCCATCCTCACCGGTGACCTGCTGTTCGCCCGCGCCTCCAAGCTCGTGGCGAGCCTCGGTGAGCGCGCCATCAAGCTGCAGGCTGACACGTTCGAGCGCCTCTGCCTCGGCCAGCTGCACGAGACGCTGGGCCCCCGGCCGGGCGACGACCCCGTCGAGCACTACCTGCAGGTGCTCGCCGACAAGACCGGGTCCCTCATCGCCGCCGCAGCGCAGATGGGCGTCATCTTCTCGAACGCGTGCGAAGAGTACGCCGAACCCGTTGTCGCCTTCGGCGAGAAGATCGGCGTCGCCTTTCAACTGGTCGACGATGTCATCGACCTCTCTGAGCCCGACGCCGAGACAGGCAAGCCGCAGGGCACCGACCTCCGCTCGGGCGTCGCCACGCTACCGCTGCTGTATTTGCGTCGTGAGGCGCTCGCCGATCCGGCCGCGGCCGCGCTGCTCGAGCGCATCGAGCGAACAGTCGACGAAGCCGAGGGCGCTGACGGGGCGAACGGCGAACCCGACCCGGTGCGCGAGGCCGAGTTCGCCGCCGCCGTCGCCGAGCTGCGTGCCCACCCCGTGACCGAGCGCACCTACGACGAGGCACGCCGCTGGGCCGACGACGCCGTCGCGGGGCTGTCGAGCCTGCCGGCGGGGCCGGTCAAGAAGGCGCTCACCAAGTTTGCGGAAGCCGTCGTCGACCGCAGCCGCTAGACGAGCGCGCGCCGCGCATCCTCGTTTGCCGTTTTGCCCACCGATCAGTTGTAAGGAACGACCACAAGCATGAGCAAGCTGCGTCTCGCCATCGTCGGAGCCGGCCCCGCCGGCATCTACGCCGCCGACATTCTGCTGAAGCACGAGCGCTCGTTCGACGTGTCGATCGACCTCTTCGACCGCCTGCCCGCCCCCTACGGGCTGGTGCGCTACGGCGTCGCCCCCGACCACCCGCGCATTAAGGGCATCATCAACGCCCTGCGCGAGGTGCTCGACTCGGGCGACATTCGCGTGTTCGGCAACGTCAACTACGGCACCGACATCACGCTCGACGACCTGAAGCGTCACTACAACGCGGTCATCTTCGCCACCGGCGCGATTAAGGATGCTGACCTCACGATTCCGGGGATGGATCTGGACGGCTCGTACGGCGCCGCCGACTTCGTCAGCTGGTACGACGGGCACCCGGATGTTCCGCGCGAGTGGCCGCTCGAGGCTCAGTCGGTCGCCGTCATCGGCAACGGAAACGTTGCCCTCGACGTGGCGCGCATCCTTGCCAAGCACCCGCAGGATCTGCTGCCGACCGAGATTCCCGACAACGTGCACGCGGGCCTTGAGGCGTCGCCCGTCACCGACGTTCACGTGTTCGGTCGCCGCGGCCCGATGCAGGTGAAGTTCACCCCGCTTGAGCTGCGCGAGCTGGGCGAGCTGAACGACGTCGACATGATCGTGTACGACGAAGACTTCGACTACGACGACGCGTCGCGCTCGGCCATCCAGTCGAATAAGCAGCTGTTCGTCATCGACAAGGTGTTCTCGCAGTGGCGGGCGCGCGAGACGGGGCAGGCGTCGCGGCGTCTGCACCTGCACTTCTACGCGAAGCCGGTTGAGGTGCTGGGCTCGAACGGGCACGTCTCGGCCTTCCGGTACGAGCGCACCCGCCCGGATGGTGCGGGCGGCGTCGTCGGCACGGGCGAGTTCCGCGAGGTGCCGGTGCAGGCCGTGTACCGCGCGATCGGCTACTTCGGCTCGCCGCTCGACGGCATTCCGTACGACGAGCGCCACGGTGTGATTCCGAACCACGAGGGCCGCGTGCTCGACGACGACAACGGCGTGGTGTCGGGGGTGTACGCGACCGGCTGGATCAAGCGCGGCCCGGTGGGCCTCATCGGCCACACCAAGTCGGATGCGATGGAGACCATCAAGCACCTCGTGAAGGATTCGGGGTCGTGGTGGCAGCCGGCCGAGCCCGACGAGCAGGCGATCCTCGACCTGCTGCGCTCGCGCAACGTGCTGTTTACTGACCTCGACGGCTGGCACCGCCTCGACGAGCACGAGCGCGAGCTCGGCACCGCGCGCGGCCGCGAGCGCATCAAGGTCGTCCCCCGCGACGAGATGGTGCGCATCAGCCGCGACTAAGCGACGGGCTGATAGCGGACCCTCTCTGGCAGCCGCGTGCGGCACCCCCGCACCCCCGCCTACCTACAGGATTGGCGAGTTGTTGCCCCTTCGCGGGCGGCGAAAGGGCAACAAGTCGCCAAAACCAGGCACGTGGGAGGGGGGAGGCGGCGTGGTGCGTGCGCGCGAGCCGCGGGCCGCGGATGCGGGCTGCGGTCCGATGGCCGGGCGGGGTGGTCTACCAGGGCGGCGGTCAGTGGGTGCTGTAGTAGTTCCAGCTGGCGGCGACGAGGGCGCGCAGCACCTCGGTGTCGATCGCGTCGAGGCGGCGCACGTAGACGCAGTCGACGCCCCGACGGTGCGGGCCGAGGCGCTCCAGTAGCTCCTCCGCTTCCGGCGCCGCCTGCAGGCCGTACAACGAGATCTCAGCCTTCCGGGGCGAGAACCCCGCCTTCGGCCACGTTCCCGAGTGGCCGCTCGCATAGGTGTACTCGTATTCACCGAAGCCGATGATCGATGGGCCCCACATCACCGGCTCTTCGCCCGTGACCTCGCGGAAGAGCGCGACCAGGCGCTCCCCCTCCGACGCGCGCCGCGCATCCAGGCCCGCCAGGTAGTCGGCGACCGGAACGTCGGTCGGCAGAGTCTTCTGGGCCATACGCCGAACCCTACGCCGGGGCGTCTGCCGCCGACAACGCCCGGGTGTAGAAGACGCTCAGCGGGTCGAGTCGGTACGACCCGAACGGCGGGCACTCGACGAAGCCGAAACGCTCGTACAGGCGCCGCGCCGGGGCGAAGAAGTCCTCCGCGCCCGTCTCGAGGCTCACCCGGGTGCACCCCGCCGCGGCCGCCTCGGCCAGCACGTGCGACAGCAGCGCAGCACCGACCCCGCGGCCCCGGGCGGCCGCCGTGGTGCGCATCGACTTCAACTCGCCGTGCTGCGGCGCGATGCGCTTCAACGCCACGCAGCCCACGACCTCGTCGCCCAGCCAGGCCGTCCAGACGGTGACCGTGTCGGCGCGCAGGGCGTCGAGATCGAGCGCGTGCACGCTGTCGGCCGAGCAGGTGGTCGCGAACATCTCGGTGCGATGCTCGTCCAGCAACGCGAGCACCTCGGGCCGGCGCAGTTCATCGACCTCGATGCGCACCGCAACGCCGCCCGGCTCGACAGAACCGCTCACTGCACCGTCGCCGTCACGCGCGCGAGCGTGTCGAAGGCCGCCATGTGCGTGGGGCGCTTCTGCCACTCTTCGAGTTTCAGCTCGGTTGAGTTCTCGCGGTATTCCTGTTCAACCCGTCGCAAATCGGCGATCACCTGCGGTCCGCGCACCATCACCGACACCTCGAGGTTCAGGCTGAACGAGCGCATGTCCATGTTGCTCGAGCCGATGACGGCCACCTGATCGTCGATGGTCACATGCTTGGCATGCAGCACGGTCGGCGCCTTGTACAGCCAAATGCGCACGCCGGCCTTAAGCAGCGCCTCATAGTACGAGCGCTGCGCGTGGAACACCGTCGGCTGGTCACCGATCTCCGACACGAAGAGCTGCACGTCGAGCCCGCTCTGCGCCGCGGTGGTGATCGCGTACAACATCGACTCGTCGGGCACGAAGTAGGGCGAGCAGATCTGAATCTGATGCTGCGCCGCGTAGACGAGCGAGTTGAACAGGCGCAGGTTGTTTTCGCCCTCGAACGCCGGCCCCGACGGCACGACCTGCGCGTCGATATCGTCGTCGGGCAGCTCCTCCGGAATCGGCGCCGACTCGCGCAGCAGCAGCTCGTCCGTCTCCGAATACCAGTCGGTCGCGAACAGCGCGTCAATGCCGGCGACGATGGGCCCCTCGAAGCGCACCATCAGTTCGCGCCACTCGAGGGTTCCCGCCCAGTGCTTCTTCCTCTTGTATCCGCGCTCGATGAGGTTCTGCGACCCCGTGAACGCCACCCGCCCATCCACGATCAAAAACTTGCGGTGGTTGCGCAGGTCGGGTCGCTGCCACTGGCCGCGCCACGGGCGCACGGGCAGCATCGCGTGAAACTCGGCCCCCGACGCCCGCAAGCGCTTCAGCAGCTTTCGATAGCCCGGCACGCGGGCCGTCGCGACGTGATCGAACAGGATGCGCACGCTCACGCCCCGCGCGACCGCCGCGTCGATCTCGTCAAAGAATCGCGCCGTCTCGTGGTCGATCGAGACGATGTAGAACTCGACGTGCACGGTCTTTGTGGCGCCGGCCACCGCATCCGCCATCGACCCTATCGACTCGGTGTAGTCGGTGATGATGCGCGCCGCGTTGTCGCCGACGAGCGGCATGGCGCCGAGCGCGCGGTTGAGCTCAACGATCGGCTCGAGCCAGGGCGGCCACGGGTGGTCGCGCTTGACGCGATCCATGCCCTCGGTCGTGCCGAGGATGTATTCGTTGATCTCGCGCTGCTTGTCGCGTCGGCTCTTCGGCAGGCGACGCGAGCCGAACAGCAGAAACAGAATGAAACCGACGTACGGCAAGAAAAAGATCGCGAGCAACCACGCCATGGCTGTCTGCGGCCGGCGGTTGCGCGGAACGACGAACAGCGACACGATGCGAATCGCGAGGTCGATGACGATGAGGATCACCGTGACGACCAGGGCGATCGTCGACATATTCGCCACGGCCTCACTCATGGCCGGAGTCTACTGGCGAGTCTGCGCGGAACGGTGGGCGTGGTGGCGCGGTGCGCGCCGTGACTAGCGGAAGTTGATGAACTGCAGGTCGACGTCAATGTCGGCCTGCTTGAGCATCGCGATGGTCGCCTGCAGGTCATCGCGGCTCTTCGACTGCACGCGCAGCTCGTCGCCCTGAATCTGCGCCTTGACGCTCTTCGGGCCCTCCTCGCGGATCATCTTCGAGATCTTCTTCGCGTTCTCACTCGAGATGCCGTTCTTGAGGCTCGCCTCGATGCGGTACTCCTTGCCGCTCGGGTACGGCTCACCCACGTCGAGGCTCTTCAGCGAGATGCCGCGCTTGATGAGCTTCGACTGCAGCACGTCGAGCACGGCGTTGACGCGCTCTTCGGTGCTCGCCTTCAGCAGCAGCTTCTCGCCGCTCCAGTCGACCGAGGCGCCGACGCCCTTGAAGTCGTAGCGCTGCCCGATCTCTTTCTGGGCCTGGTGGAGCGCGTTATCCGCCTCCATCTTGTCGACCTTGCTGACGATGTCGAACGAGGAATCAGCCATGTGCCGAGTCTACTGCGGCGGCCGTGAGCGGCACCCGGGCGGTCGACCCGCGCACGATCAGGTCGAACGGCAGGGGCTGGTCGACGGCGGGAACGTCGTCGCCGTTCGACTGCTGCAGGGCCTCCATGAGCAATTCGACGGCCCGCTCGCCCTGCAATTCTGGATGCTGGTCAACCGTTGAGAGGTTAAAGAACGGTGCGAGGTCGTGGTTGTCGATGCCAATCACCGAGAGGTCGCGCGGCACCTCGAGGCCCAGGTCGCGTGCCGCGATGATGGCGCCGATCGCCATCTCGTCGCTCGCCGCGACGATCGCGGTGGGTCGGTGTCGCGGGCCGCCGAGCAGCTGCTTCGCCGCCTGGTAGCCGCTCTCCATCGTGAAGACGGCGGGGAAGTACAGCTCAGGGTCGGGCTCGATGCCGGCGTCGCGGAGGGCCAACTCGTAGCCAGCGCGGCGATGCGTGGGCAGGTGGAAGGACAGCTCGCGTTCCACGTCGCCGCCGATGTGGCCGATCACGCGGTGCCCGAGTGAGAGCAGGTGTTCGGTGGCGAGCTTCGTCACGGCGACGTCGTCGATGCTGAAGGTGGGTACGCCGGGAATCGGCCCGCCGACGCCGACGAGGGGGCGGCCCAGCGCGTGCAGCGAGTCGACCTCGTCGGCGGTGAGTTCCAGGCTGACCGCGAGCACCGCATCCACGCGCTTGCGCAGCAAGAAGTGTTCGAACACGCTCGCCCGCTCGTGTTCGTTGCCCGAGAGGTTGTACAGGGTCAGGTCGTAGCCGTACTGCATGAGGCGGCGTTGCGCCCCCTCGATGACCGAGGTGTAGAACCAGCGATTCAGGAAGGGCACGACGACGCCGACGTTGCGGGTGCGGCCGGTGGCGAGCGACGAGGCTTCGGCGTTGATGACGTAGCCGAGCTGGCTCGCGGCGTGGGCGACTTTCTCGCGCGTGGCGGGCGCCACGTGGCCGCGGCCGCTCAGCGCACGAGACACGGTCGCCGTCGATACGCCGGCGAGTTTCGCGACGTCATCAATGCCGGTCATGTCAACTCTTCTCTCCCCCGCGGCCACACTAGCGAACGCACCGGCCAGTGTAAGCGCTTGCAGAGCGGATGTTCTCTGGACGTTCGAGAACCGTATATTCTTGACCAGCGCATCCGGTTGCTGAATACAGTGGCCGGGCGCGCCTACGGCGAGTTACCCAAGCGGCCAAAGGGATCTGACTGTAAATCAGCCGGCGTAGCCTTCGGGGGTTCGAATCCCTCACTCGCCACCACGGGCCCCGCGCATCGACGCGGGGCCTTCGGTTTTTTTGGGGCCATTCGCGTTTGCGAGACTGGGGCGCATGACCGACGCGACCCGAGCATCCGACCGCCCGTCCGATTCTGCGCTGCTCGAGCTGGCGCTCGAGATCGCGCGTGAGGCGGGCCGGATGATCGCCGCGGCTCGCGAGGGAACGGTGACGGTCGCCGACCGCAAGTCGTCGGTCACCGACGTCGTCACGCAGGTCGACCGCGACGCGGAGGCGCTGATTCGGGACCGCATTCGCGCCGCTCGCCCCGACGACGCCTTCTTCGGAGAAGAGTCGGGGGGAGACGCCGGCACGAGCGGGCTCACCTGGGTGGTCGACCCGATCGACGGCACCGTGAACTTCTTGTACGGAATCCCGCACTACGCGGTCAGCATTGCCGTGGTCGAGGGGCCCGCCGATCCGGCGACGTGGGTCGAGCGTGTAGGGGTTGTGCACAATCCGGCGACGGGGGAGACCTTTACGGCCGTGCGCGGGGGTGGGGCGTTCCTGGGCGACCGAGCGCTGCGCATCCCGGAACCGCCGCAGCTTGCCGAGGCGCTGATCGCGACCGGGTTCGCGTACGACGCCGACGTTCGCGCCGAGCAGGGCGCGGCCGTCGCGGCACTGCTGCCGCGCGTGCGCGACATTCGACGTCTGGGCACAGCGTCGCTCGATCTCTGCAACCTGGCGGCCGGGCGCGTGGATGCCTACGCCGAGCGCACGCTCAACCCGTGGGACCACGCGGCGGGCGGGCTCATCGTCGCCGAGGCTGGCGGCGTGGTGGTGGGGCGCCACGGCGCAGCGCCCAGCCGCGACTTCCTGATCGCCGTGCACCCCGAGCTGCTCGGGCCCCTGGAGGCCCTGCTCGACGAGGTCGGAGCCTGACCCCCCGTTTGCGGGCCGTTCACTGGTGGAAAAGCTATGAATCTCGTTCGCGGACTTTTCGTCTCGGGAACAAGCGGTTAGCCTTTACCAGTTCGTGACATTTGGGCCCCGTTGGGGCGCCGTCGCCAACACCCCCATTGGACACGTACCCACGACGCAGAGAAACTCCGCCCCGCTTCATGACTGATGACCTCACGCGGCCTTCCGCCTCCTTCGGCGACGCCGCGTCGGCCCCCGCTGCGGGTGCGCCGATGACGCGTCGCGAGGCTCGGGCTGCGGAAGGCCACGTGTCACGTCGAGCGCTGCGCGAGGCGGAGCGTGCGGCGGAGGCCCGCGCGGCCGGGGTGGCGCGATCTGCTCCCGACGCGCCCCCCGTGGCGGCGACGCTTCCTCCCCTCGCTCCGACTCCCCTCGCTCCGGCCCCCGCCGTTCCTGTGGCGTCTGCCGTCGCTCTCGCACCCGCCGTGCCGATGCGCACGCGGGTGGCCCGCAAGGTGTTCCCGCCGGTGGTCATGGCCGCCGCTGCCGCCCTCATCATCGGCACCTCGGTGCCCTCGAACGTGCTCGGCGACCTCACCGCCGACGCCGCGAACGCGTCGATTGGTGCGGTCGCGACCGCGAGTGCGCTCGATGCCGGCGCGGTCATCGAAACGAACGACACCGCGCCGAGCCTCGCCGAGGGCGCCGCACCGGCCGAGGCCCCGCCCAGCCAGGTGCTCGCGACCGAGGCCGCCGACGCTGAGGTCGTGCCCGTCGCCAACCGCGACGACTGGAGCGTGACCTCGTACGCCGAGCTCATGCGCCTGCAGTACGGCAACCGCAGCTTCATGTACGCAACGACGGGCACGGGCGCCGTGCGCTGGCCGTTCCCGTTCGCCGCCGAGATCAGCTCGGGCTTCGGTAACCGCAGCGCTCCCTGCCGTGGCTGCTCGAGCTACCACCAGGGCCTCGACTTCGTGCCCGGCTACGGCACGCCGATTCAGTCGATTGCCGACGGCACCGTGACGTTCGCGGGGTGGGGCGGCGGCTACGGCCTGCACGTCATCATCGACCACGTCATCAACGGCAAGAAGGTCACGACGCTCTACGCGCACATGGCGCCCGACTCGACGCCGCTGTCGACGGGCGACCCCATCGCGGCGGGTGACTACATCGGCCAGGTGGGTGACACCGGCCTCTCAACGGCCCCCCACCTGCACTTCGAGTTGAAGCTCGACGGCGTCGCGGTTGACCCGTACGCCTGGCTCACCACCAACGCCTCGTAAGCGTCCGCTTCCCGCACGCATCGTCACACGGCCCCGCGAGGGGCCGTTTGTGTGTGCGCCCCGCGTCATCGCGCGAACGCAGCTGGCTCGTTAACGAAACGGGTCCCGGATGCGCGTATCGCGCATCCGGGACCCGTGACGTCGGGTGGGTGCTCGCCTACTCGGCCCGCACCCACACGGCGGTGTCGCTCGGCACCGCGCGCCCGTCGAGCGGACCGCTGGTGAGCAGCACCTCGCCGGCGGGTAGCTCAACGGCGCCATCGCCCAGGTTGGCGATCACCGTGATGGCACCGTTGCGGAAGGCAACGACATCCTCACCGAGGTCGATCCAGTCGACCGAGCCAGAGCCAAGCTCGTGCTCGGCGCGCAGGGCGAGCGCTCGGCGGTAGAGCTCGAGAGTCGAGGCAGGGTCGCCCTCTTGCGCGTCGCGGGCGATGGCGGACCATTCGGCCGGCTGCGGCAGCCAACTCGCGCCCGAGTCGTTGAAGCCGAACGCCGGAGCGTCCGCCTCCCACGGCAGCGGCACGCGGCAGCCGTCGCGGCCGTACACCTCACCGTTCGTGCGGTGGAAGGTCGGGTCTTCCCGCACGTGGTCGTCGAGCTCGATGACCTCGGGAAGTCCCAGTTCTTCACCCTGATACAGGTAGGCGCTGCCCGGCAGGCTCAGCATGAGCGCGGTGGCCGCGCGGGCCCGCTTCAGGCCGAGGACCTCGTCGGGCTTGTCTTCCGAAGCCGGGCCGATCCCGCTGGCCGGCGCGGCAGCGTGCACCGTCAGGCCCAGGCGGCTGGCGTGGCGCACGACGTCGTGGTTCGACAGCACCCACGTGCTCGGGGCGCCGACCTCGCCGAACGCGGCGATCGACTCATCGATGACAGCGCGCAGCTTCGGCGCCTCCCACGGGGTGGCGAGGTAGCTGAAGTTGAAGGCCTGGTGCATCTCGTCTGAGCGCACCCAGAGGGCCGCGCGGCTGAGCGGCTCGACCCAGGCCTCGGCGCAGAGCACGCGGTCGCCCTCGTACTCGTCGAGAACCTTGTGCCAGTCGCGGTAAACCTCGTGCACGGGCGGCTGCGCCCAGTACGGCACCTCGTCGGGCTTCATCATGGCCTCGGCGAGGCTCTCGCCCTCTTCGGGCTCGGGCACGTCGGGAAGGCCCTCGGCCTTCATGAGGCCGTGCGCCACGTCGACGCGGAAGCCGTCGGCACCGCGGTCGAGCCAGAAGCGCAGAATCTCGCGGAAGCGCTCCCAGACCCACTCGTTCTTCCAGTTGAAATCGGGCTGCGTCGAGTCGAACAGGTGCAGGTACCACTGGCCCGGCTCGCCATTCGCCTCGGTGACGCGGGTCCACGCGGGGCCGCCGAAGATTGACTGCCAGTTATTCGGGGGCAGCTCGCCGTTCTCGCCCGTGCCCTCGCGGAACATGAAGCGGTCGCGCTCGATCGAGCCCGGGCCGGCAGCCAGCGCCTCCTGGAACCACACGTGCTCGCTCGAGCAGTGGTTCGGAACGAGGTCGACGATGACCCGAAGGCCCAGCTCGTGAGCCCGCTCGCGCATCCGATCGAAGTCCGCGAGCGTGCCGAACAGCGGGTCGACGTCGCAGTAGTCGCTCACGTCGTAACCGGCGTCGTTCTGCGGCGAGCGGAAGAAGGGCGAGAGCCAGACCGCGTCGACGCCGAGGGCGGCGAGCGAGTCGAGACGGCTGGTGATGCCGGCGAGGTCGCCGATGCCGTCGCCATTCGCGTCCGCGAACGAGCGCGGATAGATCTGGTAGATGACGGCGGTGCGCCACCACTCGTGGCCCGGCTGGGATGACTGGGCGTGCGACACGCGCGCGGGCGCGCCGGACGGGCTGAGGGTTTCGTTGGCCATGGGGCCACGATACGCGGAAAGCCGCGAATGTGGAAACGGTTCCACGCGGATGGAAGCGCTTGCGGGTTTCCAGCGTTCTTCCAGCAAAAGTTCACCATCCACGGGCGGAAAATCCCTAGTTGTCAGGACGCGCCCCAGGCGCTATAACTGTAAGCGCTTGCAATTCGCGAGCGCATCAAGAGAATGGCCTCTTGGCGACGGTGTGAACCTCCATCGAGGAACACACCGGCAGCGCGCCGGCAATGAGGCCGCCCGCACACGAAAGGTATGCACCGATGAAGGTGACCCGCAGCCTGTTGGCTACCGGAGCGATGGCGGCATCCGCCGCCCTGCTCCTCGGCGCGTGCGCCGGCGAGGCCGAGACGGCCGACCCGACCACCGCTCCTGAAACCCCCGCAGCGTCGAGCACCCTGACCGTCTGGGTCGACGCCGACCGCGCCGGTGTGCTCGAAGACATCGCCGCCCAGTTCGAGGCTGACCGCGGTGTCGCCGTCGAGCTCGTGACCAAAGACTTCGGCGCGATCCGCGACGACTTCATCACGCAGGCCCCCACCGGCAACGGCCCCGACATCATCGTCGGCGCGCACGACTGGCTCGGCAAGCTGGTGCAGAACGGTGTCGTCGCTCCCCTCGAGCTCGGTGACACCGCCGGCGACTTCCAAGAGGTTGCCATCACGGCCATGAGCTATGAGGGCCAGACCTATGGTCTGCCCTACTCGGTCGAGAACATCGCGATGATTCGCAACACCGACCTCGTCGCCGAAGCCCCTGCCACCTTCGATGACCTCATCGCCGCAGGCCAGGCCGCCGGCACCGAGTACGCCTTCCTCGTCGGCCTCGACCCGGCAGCGTCTGACCCGTACCACCTGTACCCGCTGCAGGCCTCGTTCGGCGCCCCGGTCTTCGAGATCACCGCCGACGGCACTTACGACCCGACGACGCTGGCCCTCGGCAACGAGGGTGGCGAGCAGTTCGCGACGAAGCTCGCCGAATGGGGTTCGCAGGGCATCCTGAACACCAACATCTCGGGCGACATCGCCCGCGAGGAGTTCCTCGCCGGCAAGTCGCCGTTCTTCCTCACCGGCCCGTGGAACCTCCCGGCCATTAAGGAAGCGGGTATCAACTACGCGATCGACCCGATCCCGACCGCCGGTGGCCAGACCGCGACGCCGTTCGTTGGCGTGCAGGGCTTCTTCGTGTCGTCGCGCAGCGAGAACACCATCGCCGCCACCGAGTTCCTCGTGAACTACCTCGGCAGCGAAGAGGTTCAGACGGCCCTCTACGAGGTCGGTGGCCGTGCCCCCGCCCTGCTGAGCGCCTTCGAGGCCGCTCAGGCTGACGCCGACGTCGCCGCCTTCGGTGCGGTCGGCGCCGAGGGTGTGCCGATGCCGAACGTGCCCGCGATGGACGTCGTGTGGAGCGACTGGGGCTCGAGCCAGGTTGCGATCATCAACGGCCAGGGCGACCCGGTCGAGCTGTGGCGCGCGATGGTCGCGAGCATCCAGGAGAAGGTCACCGCGGGCTAGTCACCCGCACCGACCGCAGGTGATGACAGCGAGGCCCCCCGGAGTGCACGCGCACGCCGGGGGGCCTCGCCCCTCACCGCCCCGACCTCGCCCCCGTCTCCCCGACTCAGAAAGACCTGTCACCGATGAGCACGACGACCCCCGGCGCTGAAACGCCCGCCGTCGCACCACCCCCGGCACCACGCGGCGGGATGCCCGCCTCGCGCCTCGCGGCGAGTTCCAGTTCCAGCATGCGCAGCTGGGCGATCAAGATCGTGCTGCTCGGGCTGGTCGACGCCCTGGCCGTCTTCGCGATGTTCGTGCTGTTCATGCAGGAGGCGTGGATCGTCTTCGGCATAACCCTCGCCGTTACCGTCGTCATCAACGGGATCTATCTGCGCCCCGGGGGTCTTCCCGCCAAGTACCTCGCGCCGGGCCTGCTGTTCCTCGCCGTCTTCCAGATCTTCGTCGTCGTGTATTCCGGCTACATCGCCTTCACGAACTACGGCGACGGCCGCAACGGCACGAAGGCCGACGCGATCGAGAACATTCAGCTCACCTCGCTCTCCCGCGTCGCCGACTCGCCCACCTACCGCCTGCAGGTGCTCGAGCAGAACGGCGAATACGCCTTCCTCGTCACCGACCCTGACGGCGAGGTGCTCGTCGGTAGCCCCGATCAGCCGCTCACCGAGGTCACCAACGCCGAACTCGACGGCACGGGCAAGGCCGTCGCCCTCGACGGATACACGGCGCTCAGCTTCGCTGAGCTGCTGAACAACCAGCGGGCGATCACCTCGCTGTCGGTGCCGTTCAGCGACGACCCGGCTGATGGCGCCCTGCGCACCCCCGACGGGTCAAACGCCTATGTCTATGAGTCCGCGCTGTCGTACGACGAGGCGAGCGACACCTTCACTGACGCCACAGGCGTCGTGTACCGCGACGGGGGTGAGGGCGCGTTCGTGGCCGACGACGGCCGCGAACTGATCCCCGGCTGGACGATCAACGTCGGTTTCGACAACTTCGTCACGGCGTTCACGAACGACGACATTCGCGGGCCGCTCATCAGCGTGACGATCTGGACGTTCGCGTTCGCGATCCTCTCGGTCGCGACCACGTTCATCCTGGGCCTGTTTCTGGCGATCGTGTTCAACAAGCCGGGCATGAAGGGCAAGAAGGCCTACCGCCTGATCATGATCCTGCCGTACGCCTTCCCGGCGTTCCTATCGGGCCTCGTCTGGCTCGGGCTCTTCAACCAAGACTTCGGCTTCATCAACCAGGTCATCTTCGGCGGGGCGGCCATTCCCTGGCTCACCGATCCGTGGCTCGCCAAGGCGAGCGTGCTCATCGTGAACCTCTGGCTCGGCTTCCCCTACATGTTCCTGATCTGCACGGGGGCGCTGCAGTCGATTCCTGAAGAGCTCACCGAGGCGGCGACGGTCGACGGCGCCCGGCCGTGGGCGGTGTTCCGCCTCATCAAGTTCCCGCTGCTGCTCGTCTCGGTCGCGCCGCTGTTGATCTCAAGCTTCGCGTTCAACTTCAACAACTTCAACATCATCTACATGCTCACCGGCGGTGGGCCGCGCGACATCGAGGCGGGCGTCGACGCCGGCGCCACCGACATCCTGATCACGCTCGTCTACAAGGTGGCGTTCGGTGAGGGCACCGGCCGCGACTACGGCCTCGCGAGCGCGTTCGCGATTCTCATCTTCATCATCGTGGCGACGGTGTCGATCATCAGCTTCCGCCAGACCAAGGCCCTCGAGGAGTTGAACTAGTCATGACGAACCCCTTCAACCCGTCCGACGGCCAAGAGATCGGCGCTCGGCTGAACCCCGCCGTCGCGGGAGCGGCAACGACCGTGCGCGATCGCGTCGAGCCTCGTGAGCCGCGCCCGAGCATCCCTGAGCGCCGTCGCCGCGGATTCGGCCACTGGTTCCGCGACACCGGCTGGCGCCACCTCATCGGCGTGGTCATGCTCGTCTTCGCCGCCTTCCCGCTGGCCTACGTGCTGTCGGCCTCGCTGAACCCAACGGGCACGCTCGTCGGGTCGAACACGCTGTTCCGCACGCTCGACTTCGGCAACTACGTCGAACTGTTCCAGCTGCCGCAGCAGCCGTACGCGGCGTGGTTCGTGAACACCATGGTGATCGGTCTCACGACCTCGCTCGGCACCGTTTTTCTCGGTGCGCTCGCCGCGTACGCCTTTTCGCGGATGCGCTTCACCGGTCGCCGGGTCGGCTTGCTGACCCTGCTGCTCGTGCAGATGTTCCCGCAGCTGCTCGGCGTCGTCGCGATCTTCCTGCTGCTGTCGGGCATCGGCGAAATCTTCCCGCAGATCGGCATCGGCACCCAGGCGGGCCTGATTCTCGTCTACCTCGGCGGCGCGCTCGGGGTGAACACCTACCTCATGTATGGCTTCTTCAACACGATCCCGGTGTCGATCGACGAGGCCGCGAAGATCGACGGGGCGAGCCACGCGCGCATCTTCTTCACGATCATCCTGCGCCTCGTGGCGCCGATCCTTGCGGTTGTCGGGCTACTGTCGTTCATTGGCACGACGAGCGAGTTTGTGATCGCCTCCATCGTGCTGACGAGCCCCGAGACGCAGACCCTGGCGGTCGGGCTCTATCAATTCGTCAGCCAAGAGACCTCCACGAACTGGACGCTCTTCTCGGCGGGTGCGGTCCTCGCGGCAATCCCCGTGATGGCCCTGTTCCTGTACTTGCAGAAGTACATCATCGGCGGGCTCACCGCCGGCAGCGTCAAGTAAGACGCCGCGCACGCCACCACGAAGGACCACCCCGCACCGTGCTGCCTCCTGTTGATGCCCGTCCGCACCACGACGGCTCGCCTCTGTATGTCTCGACCGATGCGCCGGCTCTCGGCGACGCGGTGCGCGTGCGCCTGCGTGTGCCGCACCGCTACGGCCACGTCGCCGCGGTGAAGACGCGGTCGAACCCCAACCACGAGCCGCGGTTCACCCCGGCCGTCATCGTGCACCACGACGGAGACGCGACGTGGTGGGAGGCCGAGCTGCTCGTCGAGAATCCGGTCCACGGCTACCGCTTCGTCATCACGCGGGCGAGTGGCGAGACGCACTTCTTGTCGCAGGCAGGGCTCAGCGACATTGAGACCCGCGACGACGACGACTTCCGGCTCAGCACCTTTGCGCCGCCGCCCGCGTGGGGCGCCGAGACGGTGATGTATCAGGTCTTTCCCGACCGCTTCGCCCGCTCGGCCGCGGCTGACGGCCGCGAGCTGCCCGAGTGGGCGGAGCCCGCCGAGTGGGCCGACGAACCGATCTATCAGGGCCCGTCAACGCCGCGGCAGTTCTACGGCGGCGACCTCGACGGGATCACCGAGCACCTCGATCACCTCGAGCGGCTTGGCGCCACGGTGCTGTATCTGACGCCCGTTTTTCCCGGTCGGTCGAACCACCGCTACGACGCGCACAGCTTCGACCAGGTCGACCCGCTGCTCGGTGGCGATGAAGCGCTGATCCGGCTCGTTGAGGCGGCCCACGCCCGCGGCATCAAGGTGATGGGCGACCTCACGCTCAACCACTCGGGCGACGCGCACGAGTGGTTCGTCGCCGCGCGGGCCCACGCCGACGCCCCCGAGCGGGCGTTCTACTACCTCGACGACGACAACGTCTACGTGTCGTGGCTCGGCGTCGAGACCCTGCCGAAGCTCAACTGGGCGAGCGACGAGCTGCGCCGCCGCTTCATCGACGGGCCCGACTCGGTGGTGGGGCGCTGGCTGCGACCGCCGTTCTCGCTCGACGGCTGGCGCATCGACGTCGCCAACATGACGGGCCGCCTCGACGACCACGACCTGAACGCCGAAGTGCGCCAGCTCACGCAGAAGACGTTGCGTGAGGCGAACCCTGAGGCGCTGCTGCTCGGCGAGAGCACCAACGACGCGCAGAGCGACATGCAGGGCGACGGCTGGCACGGCGCCATGACCTATGCCAGCTTCACCCGCGCCGTGTGGGCCTGGCTCAGTGAGCCCGGCCCGATCAGCTGGTTCTTCGGCCTGCCGTACCCCGTCATGCCGCAGTACACGGGCGAGCAGGTGGCTGCGGCCAACACCCGCTTCACCGCGGCGATGCCGTGGCGCTCGCGCCTGCACTCGATGAACGCGCTCGACACGCACGACACCGCCCGCTTCGTGAACCGCGCGCGTCCCGGTGCCGTGCCGGTCGCCCTCGGCCTCTCGGTGTCACTGCCCGGAATCCCCGTCGTGTTCGCTGGCGACGAGTTCGGCTTCACCGGTGAGAACGGCGAACACTCGCGCACCACGATCCCGTGGCGGAACGTCGACGACCACGCCGCCACGATCGACCTGTACGCCGCGCACCTGCGACTGCGCCGCGAGCACCCCGCGCTCAGCCACGGCTCGCTGCGCTGGCTGCACGCGAGCGACGACGCGCTCGTCTTCGCGCGCGAAACCGCCGACGAGGT
>DASSWY010000201.1:0-3119 GCA_035704325.1 Microcella sp.
TGGGCCTCGTGGTTTTCGCTCTCGCGTCGCTGCGCGCGCAGCCCGAGCGCATCGAGTGGCGCGGCACGCTGCCCATTTCGCTGCTCGGCTTTTTCGGGGTCATGGCGCTGAGCCTCGCGTGGAGCGACTACCCGGTGGCCACCCTGCAGGGCCTCGCCTACGCGCTCGCGTTCGGCGTGATGGGCGTGTATGTCGCCCTCGTGCGCGACGCGATTCAGCTGGTGCGCAGCGTCGGCAACGTTTTGCGCGGGGTGCTCGCGGTCGGGCTCGGACTCGAGATCCTGTCGGGGCTGTTGCTGGATGCGCCGATCCCCTTCCTGAATATCGCGGGCAATCTCGCGCTCGGCGGCCCCATTCAGGGGCTCGCCGGCACCCGCAACGCGCTCGCGTTTCTGGCGGCACTCGCGATCATCACGTTCTGGATCGAGTACCGCACGCGGTCGGTGTCGGGCGGGGTCGCCGCCTACGGGCTGACCCTGGCGGGGCTCAGCCTGCTGTTCGCCCGCTCACCGGTCAGCTGGCTCGTGCTGGCGGCCGTGCTCGCGGCCGGGGTGATCCTGGTGGTGGTGCGGCGGCAGAAGCCGGCTACCCGCATGCGCACGCAGGCCGCACTCTTTGTGACGGCCGTCGTAGGGGTCGCGGTGGGCTGGGTGTTCCGCGGGCGCCTGGTGGCCCTCGCCGACGCCGCCGTTGAGGTGGATGCCCGCACGAGCGTGTGGTCGACCATTCAGCAGCTGGTTGAGCCGCGCATCGTCGAGGGCTTCGGCTGGGTGGGGCCGTGGCGGCGGGAACTGTTTCCGTACGCGGCCATTCGTGACGTGTTTGGCGAACGACCCCCGTCTGCGCTGAACGCGTACATCGACGTTGTGCTGCAGCTGGGCCTCGTCGGCGCGGTGGTTCTCGCCGGCGTGCTCGCCCTTGCACTGGTGCGCGCCTGGCTGGTCGCCTCGCAGCGCAAGAGCACCGTCTACGTGTGGCCAGCCCTCGTGCTGGTGCTGCTCGTGACGACGAGTGTGACCGAGAGTTACCTGCTGTTCGAAGCGGGCCTCATGCTGTTCGTGATGAGCGTGATGGCGGCCTCGCGTAACCGGTCGTGGCGGCAGCTTCTCAGCGCAGAATCACCCCGGAGCGGGCCGCCGCTAGGGTGAAGTGGTGTCTGAACGCCGCCCCCTGCTCACCCCCTCCCGCGCATGGCTGTCGGCGGTGGCTTTGCCCCTGCTCATGTTCTTCGCGTTGGCGTCGTGGGCCTTCGCATCTCCCGTCGGATCGAGCCCCGACGACGACTTCCACCTGAACAGCGCGTGGTGTGCGCTCGGCGAACGCGACGGCCTGTGCGAAGACACGGACGACCCGGCCGTGAAGCGGGTCCCTGCTGCGACCGACAGTTCGGCGTCGTGTTTCGCCTTCCAGCCCGAGCAGAGCGCCGCGTGTCAGTCACTCCCCGCCTCGGGTGAGCTGGAGTTGCGCAGCACCGATCGTGGCAACTTCGTCAACCAGTACCCGCCCGTGTACTACAGCGTTCACGCGCTGTTCGCCTCGGGCAATGTCGAGGCGTCCGCGCTCGCGATGCGGCTCGTGAATGTAGCGATCTTCGTCGCCCTGATGACGGCGGTGTTTGCCGCAAGCCCCGCTCGGTTGCGTCCGAGCGTGGTATTCCCGTCGCTCGTGACACTCGTACCACTCGGCGCGTTCCTGATCGCGTCAAATAACCCGAGTTCGTGGGCCGTGACGTCGGCCGCAACGGCGTGGGTCGCGTACCTCGGGTATCTCACGACCGACGGTAGGCGCCGCACTGTGCTGGGCGGCCTCGCCGTCGTCGGCGCGCTGCTCGGCGCGGGCGCGCGCAGCGACTCGGCCGCGTACACCGCGGTTGCGCTGGTGCTTGCCAGCATCGTCGCGTTCCGGCCAGCGCGCGAGTTTGTTCTGCGCTCGCTCTTGGGGGTGGTCATTCTTGCGGTGATGGCCGTTCTCAACCTGGGTTCCCGCTCAGCGGGCGTCGCCACGTCGGGCTTCGGCGGCGGTGAGGCGCAAGAGTTCGACCGCGTGGGGCTACTCGCATCAAACCTTCTCGACCTGCCCTACCTGTGGTCGGGGGTCTTCGGCACGTGGGGCCTCGGGTGGCTCGACACCCAGATGCCGGCGATTGTCTGGACCGCCATGCTGGCGGCGTTCGTCGCCGTCGCGTTCAGCAGCCAGCGCAGCTCGTCGTGGCGCGTCCGTCTCGCGATTCTGGCGCTGACGGGCGCGCTCGTTGCGATTCCGTCGCTGGTACTGGTGCTCAGCCAGGCGGCGGTCGGCGAGCAGGTGCAGCCGCGCTACATCCTGCCGCTCATCATCATGCTGGCCGGCTCTTGCGTGCTCGACTACGCCCGCCGGGAGAACGTGTTCGGGCGCGTGCAGCTGATCGTGCTCGGCGCGGCGGTTGCCGGAGCGAACCTCGTCGCGCTGCACGTCAATATTCGGCGCTACGTGACCGGAACGGACGCCGCGGGCTGGAACCTCGCGCAGCCGGTCGAGTGGTGGTGGACCGGTGCGCTCGCTAATCCACTCGTCGTATGGATGCTCGGCTCCCTCGCCGCCGCCGGCGTCGCGGTTCTCGCGTTGCGCCTGGTTCGGCACACGCCGGTGGTCGGCGAACCGACCGTGGCCGAGCCCGCTACTGCGGAGCCGGTCGCAGACGCAGCGCCAGGTTCCCAATAACCACGCGGCCCGCCATCGCGACCTGAATCGCGAGCCAGCGCGTCGACTGCACGGCGCTCCGCATGCGCGGGGCTCCGATGAGGCGGGCGAGCGAGCGCTGCTGGCGAAGCACTTCGGGTACGTGTGGGCCGAGTTGGCTCACGCGTCGCATCGCCTGCTGGCGGTGAATGCGGTAGTCGACGAGCACCTGATCGAGCACGGTCACCTCGCCGTGGTGGGCCATGCGCAACCACAGGTGGTAGTCCTCGCCCATGGCGTAGCGGGGGTCGTAGCCGCCCACCCGGTCGAAGACCTCGCGGCGGAACATCGCGGACGAGTTCACGACGATGTTTTCGGCGATCAGGCGGCCCCGCACGCGGTCTCCGGCCTGCACAGGAAAGTCGCCGATCACCGCGCCTGAGGGGTCGATTGTGCGGGCC
>DASSWY010000248.1:0-2165 GCA_035704325.1 Microcella sp.
CGACACGGTCGCTGCCGTCTTCATTGAGCCTGTGCAGAACTCGTGCGGCTGCTTCCCGCCGCCCCCCGGCTATTTCGCCCGGGTGCGCGAGATCTGCGACAAGTACGACGTGCTGCTCGTCAGCGACGAGGTCATCTGCGCCTACGGCCGCATCGGCGAGATGTTTGCCTGCACGGCCCTCGGCTACGTGCCCGACATCATCACGAGCGCGAAGGGCCTCACGAGCGGGTACTCGCCCCTCGGCGCGATGATCGTCAGCGACCGCATCTACGAGCCGTTCAAGCATGGCCAGACCGCCTTCTACCACGGGTACACCTTCGCCGGTCACCCGGTCTCTGCCGCCGTCGCGCTCGAGAACCTCGCGATCATGGAGGAGGAGAACATCCTCGAGCACGTGCGCGAAAACTCGCCGAAGTTCCGCGCGGCGCTCGAGCGCCTACTCGACCTGCCGATCGTGGGCGACGTTCGGGGCGAGGGGTACTTCTTCGGTATCGAGCTCGTCAAGAATAAGGAGACGAAAGAGACCTTCAACGAGGACGAGTCTGAGCGTCTGCTCCGCGGATTCCTCTCGAAGGCTCTGTTCGACGCCGGCCTCTACTGCCGCGCCGACGACCGCGGCGACCCCGTCATTCAGCTTGCACCGCCGCTGACGATCGGCCCGAAGGAGTTCGACGAGATCGAGTCGATTCTCCGCGCGGTGCTGACCGAGGCATCCAACCGGCTGTAGCGCATCACCGACGCGACGGGCCCGTGCGCGTGTATCGCGTTCGGGCCCGTCGCGTCTAGCCCTCGACCCACGGGAGCGTTCTGCGCCATACTCGCCCCATGAGCACAATCGTCGCGCCCCCGGTGCCCGAGACGCGAGCACGCGCTGGCGCCCCCCGACCCGGGGAGTGGCTGGTGCTCGGCGTTCTCCTCGCCGTGAACGCAGGAATCGCCGCGTTTGGCTCCGCCGTATCGCGCGAGCACATCGACGGCTGGTACGCGTCTGTGCCCGCGCCCATCTGGGTGCCCGAGAACTGGGTATTCGGCGCCGTGTGGTCGACCCTCTACGTGCTGATCTCGGTCGCCGCCTGGCTGGTGTGGCGGGAACGACGCCGCCGTCGAGTCTCAACGGCTCTCACGGCCTACGTCGTGCAGATGGTGCTGAACAGCCTGTGGTCGCCCATATTCTTTGCCCTCTACCCGGCGATCGGCTCGCTCGCGACGTGGCTGGCCCTCGGTATCCACATGTTGTTGCTGCTCTCACTCGTGGTCATGATCAGCGAGTTCTGGCAGGTTCGGCGCACAGCGAGCATCCTCGTGGCTCCGTACGCCCTGTGGGTGATCTACGCGGCCTCGATCACGGTGGCGTACGCGGTCGTTCTTCCCTGAGGCCACTGCCTCCACCGCTCCCCCGGGGGCTCTTCTCGCCGTCCGCGGGGTCGACGCGCAGATGACGTGGAGGCTCCTTTCGTACGCTCGCATGCGTGCCAACGGAGGGAGGGACCATGACGAGCACCGCACAGCCCCCAGCGCGCCGCGCCGGGCTACGCCCTCCGCGCGCTCGCTCGGTAGGGATGCTCACCCTCCTCATCGCGCTCGCCCTGGTCACAGCCGGTGCCGGCGCCCTCATCGCCCAGCCCGCCTTCGACGGCTGGTACGGCAGGACGGCGAAGCCAATGTGGGCCCCCCACGAAGCCGTCTTCGTTCCCGTGTGGGTGGCCGGGTCCCTCATGATGGCGATCGCCGGATGGCTGATCTGGCGGCGCCCCGAGTCGACGGAGCGCTCGATCGCCCTCAAGTTGTACGCCGGGCAGTTCGCCCTGACAGCGCTCTGGGCTCCCGCGTTTTTCGGCCTCGGTGTGACGGGCGTAACCGGCCCCTGGCTGGCACTCGCCGTGCTGGTGGTGCTCGACATCGTGATGCTGGCGACAATCTTCCGCGTGTGGGAGGTCCATCGCGGTGCCGCGCTGTTGATCGTTCCCGCCTTCGTGTGGGCGCTGTTCGTGACGACACTCAACTCAGCGGTTGCCGTCCTCGCGATGTAGCGGTCGTTCGGCCAGTAGCGTGAAGACATGAACTCGGCCCCACCCCTTTCGCGCTCACGCGCGCACCGTTTCGGGCGGGCCACACTCGTCGGATGCGCGGCCATCGCGATCGCCGCGCAGCTCGTGGTGTTGGGC
>DASSWY010000263.1:0-2322 GCA_035704325.1 Microcella sp.
GAGCGCCCGCCCAGCTGGTGCGAGGCGCACCACATCGACGAATGGGAACGCGATCGAGGCCGCACCGACGTCGACGTCGGAATCCTGCTCTGCCGGCACCACCACCTGCTGCTGCACGACCACGGGTGGCGCATCGCGAGAGTCGGGCCGTCACCGCGGTACGAGCTCGTGCCACCCGTGACCGTCGACGCGCTGCAGAGGCCCCGACCCATGCCCAGCAGAAGTCGAGAATGGCAGCGCGCTCTCGCCGGGTGAGCTACGCGGGCGAGTACTAGTTGTTCTTCCTCGTGAGGTTGTGAACGCGGGCTGAGGGTGTGAGGCCGCCGATTCCGGTGTGGGGTCGGTGGTGATTGTAGTGATGGAGCCAGTCGGCGTAGGTCGCTGATCGGGCCTCGTCGCTGGAGTAGGTGGCTGCGTAGGCCCATTCGGCGGCGAGGGTGCGGTTGAAGCGTTCGACCTTGCCGTTGGTCTGCGGCCGGTAGGGGCGGGTCCAGCGATGCTGGATGGAGCCGAGCGCGGCAGCGAAGTCGCGTGAGCGGTAGCAGGCCCCGTTATCGGTCATTACCGCGGTGACGGTGATGCCGTGGTCGGCGAAGAACGCCTCGGCCCTGCGCCAGAATCCCGCCGCGGTCTCTTTGCGTTCATCGGGCAGTTGTTCCGAGTAGGCGAGTCGGGAGTGGTCATCGACCGCGTGGTGCAGAAACGCGTAACCGCGACCCTTCTTCTTGTTATTCCGGTTCCCGATCGTGCGGCCCAGCATCCGGTGCCCACCGCCATCGGGGATTCGTCCGAGCTTCTTGATGTCGACATGGACGAGCTGGCCGGGAGCGGCGAGCTCGTAACGGACCGGCGTCGACTTGCGGACCGGGAGACCGGTGGCTTGGTCGAGGTGGTGCAGCAACGGCATCTGGTAGCGGGCAAGGACACGTCCCACTGTCGAACGGGCAACGCCGAGGTGGTAGCCGATCCGATGCGGCCCCCAACGGCGGGTGAACCGCAGCGCCACGATGCGCCGCTCGAGCCGTTGCGACGTGCGCGTCGGCTGCCGGTGCGGTCGGGAGCTGCGGTCCGTCATCGGCAGACCGGCCCGGTATCGGGACGCCCAACGAGACGCCGTCGCCGGCGAGCACTGGAACCGCTCAGCGGCACGGCGCACCGACCAGCCCTGATCGACGATGAGACGAGCAAGGCGAACCCTGCCCTCCGGAGTGAATGGCGCGTTAGCGTGAGTCACGAAGACCTCCGTGGAAACGATTTGAGTGTGGTTACCCACATCGTTCCCGGAGGTCTTCGCTCACCTCACCCGTTCACAACGTGTCGAGGAAGAACAGCTAGCTCTGCGACAGCTCCGGCGCCTGCGACCAGAGCGGGCCACCCCACTGCGCCTCGAGCAGCTGCTCGACCGCCGCACCCACCGTGTACAGGCGGGCATCCTCGCGCGCGGGCGCCATGATCTGCAGACCCACCGGCAGGCCGTCCTCGGGCGCGAGACCCATCGGCAGGCCCATGCCGGGCACACCCGCCAGGTTCGCCGGAATCGTCGTCACATCGTTGAGGTACATCGCGAGCGGGTCGGCCATCTTCTCGCCGAAGCGGAACGCCGTCGTGGGCGCCGCCGGCGACACGAGAACATCTGCCTGCCCGAAGGCCGCGTCGAAGTCGCGCTGGATGAGCGTGCGCACCTTCTGCGCGCTGCCGTAGTACGCGTCGTAGTAGCCCGCCGACAGCGCGTAGGTGCCCAGGATGATGCGGCGCTTCACCTCGGGGCCGAACCCGGCCTCGCGCGTCGCCGCCATGACATCCTCGACCGTTCCTCCCGCGACCTCGCGCCGCAGACCGAAGCGCACCGAGTCGAACTTCGCCAGGTTGCTCGAGGCCTCCGCCGGCAGGATCAGGTAGTACGCGGCGATCGCGTACTCGAAGTTCGGTGCCGACACCTCCACGATCTCGGCGCCCGCCGCGGCCATGAGGTCGAGCGTCTCGTGGTAGCGCTGCTTCACGCCCGCCTGGAAGCCCTCGCCCTCGAGCTCCTTCACCACGCCGACCCGCACGCCCTTCAGGGCATCGCCCGACTGTCCCGCGCGGGCGGCGGCCGCCATCGAGGGCCACGCATCCGGAATCGAGGTCGCATCGCGCGGGTCGTGCCCGCCGATGACGTCGTGCACGAGCGCCGCATCGAGCACCGAGCGCGACACCGGGCCCACCTGATCGAGGCTGCTCGCGAGCGCGATCGCGCCGTAGCGGCTCACGCCGCCGTACGTCGGCTTGACGCCCACCGACCCGGTGACCGCGGCCGGCTGGCGGATCGAGCCGCCCGTGTCG
>DASSWY010000101.1:0-5239 GCA_035704325.1 Microcella sp.
ACCCAGCTGGTGTGAAGCGCACCACATCAACCACTGGCTCAGAGACACCGGCCGAACAGACATCGCCGACGGAATCCTCCTCTGCCGACACCACCACCTGCTCGCCCACAACAACGGGTGGGAAATCCGACGCGCAGGGCCGAGCTACGCCCTCACCCCGCCCGGCCATCCACCCGGCACCCCCGCCGACCGAGACATGCCCACCCGCAGCGCCGCACTGCGCGACGCCCTCAGCCACCCGCTCAGCGCATGACGCGTCGCTGCGCCCTCCACGGAAGACGCTGCTCGACGCCGACAGCCCGCCAGCTCGCGTGACCCGCTCAACGACTCACGCCACCCGCACCGCCACCCGCAGCGCGTAGTGCCGAGATCTCCGCGACCACCGCACTGGATCGACCGTCCTCGCCCGACGCGCGTCTGGTCGACGCGTGGATGACCAGCGCACAAATAGGCTGACCCCACGACCCCACGACCCCACGACCCCACGACCCCACGACCCCACGACCCCACACGAAACCGCAATCCCACCACGCCGCCCCACCGCAGAGATCGGCTCATGACGTCAGCATCAGCAACCAAAGCCACCTCGTGGCGCACTCGTCGCTCTGCCCGCTCTGCCCACTCGGCGCACGTGGCTCTCGGCTGGGCAGCATTCGGTCTCATCGTGCTCACCGCTCTGCTCTCGGCACGCAACAACGCCGGGCTCGAGTGGCTGTGGCCGGTTGTCGGCGTGGCCAGCGTCATACCGCTCTTCATCGTGGCCAGGGCGTGGCGGCTGTCGTGGTGGATCCACGCCGTCGGCGCCGCCATCCCCGTGTCTGTACTCGTGGTCGGCCTTGCCGCTGACGGGGGGTGGTTCGGGGCCGCCCGCGCCACGCGCTACGGCTGGGGTGTGCTGGCCGCGATCGCCCTGATGGCGTGGGCGACCACCCCGAAGCGTCGCATCGTCGCCGCGAGCGGCGTGATCGTTCTTGCCCTCGATCAGTACGTGACGGCCTGGTTTCCGTGGTGGGGCGGTGGCGACCCCTCGCGCCTCATGACCGGAACCTTCGGGTGGCACAACCAGCTCGCGGCGTACTGCTTGATTGGCGCTGCCGTCGCCATGGTGTTGGCGATGCTCGCGAACCGAATGGTGGTGCTGTTGGCGATGCTCGGTGTTGCACTGAGCACCGCGGGCGTCGTTGCCTCCGGATCGCGGTCGACTCTCGCGCTCCTCGTTGTGGTCGCCGTCGTGGGTCTCGCGGTCGCCGTCGTGACGCGCGGTCTCCGTGGTCTGGGGCGATGGGCCGTCACCTGTGCACTCGCCGTCGGCACGACGTTCTTTATGGCGAGCGTGGTTTTCTTCCCCCGGGTGGCCGAGGCGGCCCCGTTCGACGCGGTCGTCGCGCGGGGCTCGGGAAGCAGCTCGTGGATCGCGCGACTCGATCACTGGCGCGTTGCCCTCGAGATGGGGGCCGAGTACTGGCTGACCGGTTCCGGTCTTGCCACCTACGGACTGCGGTCCCAATGCTTCGACCGCCAGTACTACACCAGCAACCCGCACAACGAGTGGCTGCTGGCGTGGTCGGAGGGCGGCCTCATCATGCTCCTACCCATGCTCGCGGTGCTGGCCGGCGCCGGCGCCATCGCCGTGCGCAGCGCCCGACCGTTCCCCGGGCCCGCGCGCCTGCTCGCCGACCCGGGCCGATGGGCCGCCCTGCTGGGCCTCACCATGGCGCTCGGTCACGTCGCCTTCGACTTCGACTGGGCGTATCCCGCACTGGTCGTGATGGCCGCACTGGTCGCCGGAATCGCCGGGGCACCCGTCGTCTCGCGGCGCCGACGCGGCACAACGCGACATCTGGGCGCCCTGTTGGCCGCCAGCGCGATCGTGGCTGCAAGCCTCGCCGGCTTCGCGCTCGACCCGCTGCCGCACGAGTCGCTTCAGAACGGTGACCTCCAGGGGGCGGCCGCGAGCGCACCGTGCGCGTGATGCGCCGGGCCCGCCGCACGGTCCCCCGCCCGCTGCTCTCCCGGCCGGGCAGGCCCACGAATAGGCTGAGCGCGTGACCACCCCCGCCACCCCAACCGCCCCGAGCACCCCGAGCGCCCCCGACTCGTCCACGGCTGCGCATACGCCCGTGCCGCCGACGGGCGAGCAGTACGTGCTGCACCACGACGGAGCCCACGGCCCCGTCGAGGCCACCATCGTCGAGGTCGCCGCCGGCCTGCGTGCCCTCACCGTCGACGGCCACGAGCTCGTGCAGCCCTACGCCGAAACGCGCACCCCGCCGTGGGCCGCCGGCATCGTGCTCGCCCCGTGGCCCAACCGCGTGCGCGACGGCCGCTGGGTGCACAACGACGCCGCCCAGCAGCTCGACATCACCGAGGTCGACAAGAACAACGCCATTCACGGCCTGCTGCGCAACACCCCGTACCGTCTCGTCGAGCGCGCGACCGACAGCGTCACCCTGGGCGCCGCGATCGTGCCGCAGCACGGCTGGCCCTTCCGCCTCTGGACCACCGTCACCTACACACTCACCGGCAACGGCATCCGCGTCACCCACGAGGCGACCAACCAGGGCAGCGAGCGCGCCCCGTTCGCGGTGGGCGCGCATCCGTTCATTCGGGTCGGCGATCACGACGTCGAAACGCTGACGATCACCGCGCGCACCCTCGAACACGTCATCGTGGATGCGCGGCTCAATCCGGTCGGATTCGAACCGGCCGAAGGTTCCCACGACCTCCGCGAGGGCCGCGTCATCTCGAGCCTCGAACTCGACGACGCGTGGAAGGTCGGCCGCGACGACGACGGCATGATCCGCACGGTGCTCTCGGCGCCCGACGGCAGCGAGACCGAGGTGTGGCAAGACGGCGACTGGGAGTGGCTGCAGGTGTTCATCACCCGCCAGTTCGCGGCGCCGAGCGGCGACATGGTCACGGCGGTCGCAATCGAGCCGATGACCGCGCCCGCCGACGCCCTCAACTCGGGGCTCGGCTTGCGCTGGCTCGAGCCCGGAGAAAGCTGGAGTGGCGGCTGGGGCATCTGCCGCCCGGCGTAGCCGGCAAAAAGTTAAAGCTGAGCCGCCCGTGAACGGGGGGTGACCCCGTACGCGCCCGACTGCTTGGATGAGGGCGGGGGCACGCACGACGCCCCCTGCGCGCCCGCCGTGGTTACCCCGCGCACGATGAAGCCGGAGCGCCACCATGCAGTTCAGCCCCAAGGCGATCGCCCTCACCGCAGCCGGAACACTCGTCGTAGTCGGCGCCGCGATCGCAGCGCCCACCATCGGTGACATGCTCGCCCCGCCCGCGACGGCCGGGCAGTCGATCGTCGGCGGCGAGGTCGAGTACGCGGTCAACGCCGCGGGTGAGACGTTCGGCAGCCCCGCCAACGGCGAGGTTCCTGACCTGATTCCCGCGGCGGCTGAGAACGGCGAGTTCGGATACGTGCGCGTGACCGAGCTCGACCAGCAGCGTAACCTCGCCCGCTCGAGCGCCGACCCCGCGGCGACCTTCGCGATCAGCGTGTACCTCTCCGACGGCGAAACCGTGATCGGCGAGCTCGCCATCACGAAAGACACGCCGGGCCCGCGCGACGGGTTCCGTAACTGAACGCGTGACGGCCGCGCGCGACCGGGCGACCGGCGCCGCGCATCCATGCGGGTGATGAAATGGTGGGCCCCGTCGGGCTCGAACCGACGACCCGCGGATTAAAAGTCCGCTGCTCTGCCAACTGAGCTAGAGGCCCGCCCTCCAGCGTACCGGCCCGCGGCGCTCAGCGCGCGGGGGTAGCGTGGCGGCCATGGCTGAGCGTCCCCACCGCCCGATGCGCGTGCCCTCGTCGCACTTCGAGTCGTTCGAGGGCGGCATCGACCCGGCCGTGCAGCTGCGCATCGCGCACGACAGCGCCCGCGCGCTCGTGCACCGAGTGCGTGCCGCCGACGACGCCGACGTGGTCGAGCGCATGGTCGCGTACACCGACGAGCACGGGCTCGACACGCTCTCCGAACTCTGGGCGCAGGCCGGCCCGCGCACGCTGCCGGGCGCGCTGTGGCGACTGTCACTGCTGCGCGCCATGATTCGCCAGGATGCCCGGGGCACGTCACTCATCTACCAACGCGGTTCTGAGGTGCTCGCCGCGTCGGCGCACGTCGTCGTCGCCGGAGCCGAGGCGCCCACCGGGCCGGACGAGATCCTGCGGCTCGCCGACGAGGTGCTGCGGGGCGCCTTCTCGGGAGACTTCGCCGTCGCCCTCGAGCGGGCCGCCGCGTTCTGCCGGGTGTCGGCCGCGGGTGCTGCCGACCTGGCCGATGACGCGGATGCGGGCCTCGACGACGCGCGCGCCGGGGCGATGACGGGGCGCGCATCCCGTCTCGCCGACAGCGCGGACGACTTCACGGCCTGCGCCGCGCTTGAGCGCCGCGGCACCCTCGACTAGCCCACCCAGTTCCGGCGCGCCCGCCCCCGCGCCCCCGCGCCGCGCCACCCCGCCCCGCGCCGCGCCACCCCGCGCCACCCCGCCCCGCGCCACCGCGCCCCGCCCCGAGCCGCGCCGCCCCGCGCCACCCCGCCCCGCGCGTGGGTTGCGCACATCGTGCTGTCGGAAACGCGCACTCGTTGCGCGAACACGCATGAACTCGCGTCGAGACGAGGTTTTGCGCCGAGGCAACCCGCCGTGTGGGCCTGTTCCGGCGGAAACCCTTGTCCCGGCGCATGCCGGCGCCCCGCGGCAGCCGAGTCGCCCGAGCGCTCGCGCCGAGCCAAGGGTTTGCGTCGAGATAACCCTCCGCGCAAGCCCGTTTCAGCGGAAACCCTTGTCTCGGTGTCTCGGTGTCTCGGTGTCTCGGTGTCTCGGTGTGTCGGTGTGTCGGTGTGACGGTGTGACGGTGTGACGGTGTGACGGTGCGCCGCCCGATCCGCATGAGCGTGCCGAAGCGCCCGGCGCCTACCACGCCGACACGCCCGGCGCCGGCCCGCACCTGGCAACCAGCGGAATAGACCAGAGCGCACTGCCGTTAGTCTTGACTAGCCGGTCCGCAGTAACCCCGGGCTCCAAATTTCGCCGCTACGAGCGGCCTCGCGCCGAGAGGCGTTCTGCGGGCCGGCTTTTTCGTGCCTGCACGCACCGCGCCCGCACCGCACCCCACCCCCCCGCACCCCCCCGCACACCCCACCCCCCGCGCCCCCACCCCCCGCAGCACCCCGCACCCGCCGTGCCGCGCACACCGCACACCGCACACCCCCCCACCCCGCACCC
>DASSWY010000124.1:0-3026 GCA_035704325.1 Microcella sp.
GCGCGACGGCCGGCACATTCGCACCGCTCCCGCCGCCGACGAGACCGAGGCGACGCTCATTGAGGGCATGCTCGGTCGCACCCTCAGCTCGATCTTCCCCGACAAGCCCGTCGTCGCCGACGACGCGCCCGAGGTGCTGCGTGTCAGCGACCTCGTCGCACCCGGCGTCAACGGGGTGTCGCTGAGCGTGAAGGCCGGCGAGATCGTCGGCCTCGCCGGGCTCGTCGGAGCCGGACGCAGCGAAATCGCGCACGCGATCTATGGGTCGGTGCCCCGTGCATCCGGAACCGTCGCGATCGACGGGGTCAGCTGCCCGGCCGACATCCCGCGCACCCTGAAGAAGGGCATCTTCCTCATCTCGGAGTCGCGGAAGGAGCAGGGCCTCGTGCTCGGGCGCCCCATCCGCGACAACGTGACCCTCTCGAACATGGGGCAGATCGCCTCGGGCGGCTGGGTGCGTACCGGCGACGAGCGCCGCGCCTCACGGGGGCTGCTCGACCGCGTGACCGTCGCCGGCGACGACCGCCGCGACGTCTCGGCCCTGTCGGGCGGCAACCAGCAGAAGGTGCTGTTCGGCCGGGCGCTGCAGAAGGCCCGCAAGCTGCTCATCGCCGATGAACCGACCCGCGGCGTCGACGTCGGCAGCCGCCGCGCGATCTACGACCTGATCGTGCAACAGGCCGAGCAGGGCATCGGCGTGCTCGTCATCTCCTCCGATGTGGAAGAGGTGCTGGGCCTCGCCCACCGCGTGCTGGTCGTGCGCGGCGGCCGCATCGTCGCCGAGCTCGAGGGCGACGCGATGACCGAAGAGAACATCATCACCGCCGCGTTCGCGGACCCGATCACCACCGGAGGCGCAGCATGAGCATCGAGACCCCTGAGAAGACCGCGCCGTCGACGCCGCCCCGCGCGCCCCGCTCGGGCGGCGCAGGTGAACAGGATGCGCTGCGCGCGTTTCTGAGGCGCGTTCCCTGGCGTTCGGTCGCGATCGTCGTGCCGTTCCTCGCGGTGTTTGTGGCGCTGTCGATCGGCAGCCCGGCGTTCCTGTCTGCGCAGAACATCGGCAACGTGCTCGACCGCCAGTCGGGCATCTTGATCATCGCGGCGGCGGCGACCCTTGTGCTCATCGCGGGCGGCATCGACCTCTCGGTCGGGGCCACCTACATGTTCACGGCGGTCGTCTGCGGCACGATCATCGTGCGCGTCGGCGGCGAGACGGGGGCAGCCCTCGGAATCATCGTGGGCGTCCTCGCGGGCCTCGTGATCGGCCTGATCAACGGCATCATCAGTACCTATCTGAAGATCAACCCGCTGATCGCGACGCTCGCGATGAGCTTCATCATTCTCGGCGCGACGAAGCTCGTGTCGCAGTTCGGCAAAGAGGGCGTCGGCCAGATCCGCGTCGACGTGCCCGAGTTCCGGTGGCTCGCGCTGCTGAAGCCGCTTGGTGTGAGCCTGCCGACGTGGATCGCGTTCATCGTGCTCATCGTGCTCGGTGTCGTGCTGTGGCGCACCACCTTCGGGCGCTACGTGTACGCGGCCGGTGGCAACGCCGAGGCGGCGCGACTCGCGGGCATCCGCGTGAACGTGGTGCGCATCGCGACCTTCGCGATCGCGGGCACGGCCGCCGGGCTCGCCGGCGTCATCGACCTCGCCCGCACGCCCTCGGTGCCCGAGAACGACGCCATTGCGACGACGCTGACCTTCACGGTGCTCGCCGGCATCGTGGTCGGCGGCACGTCGATTCTCGGCGGCGCCGGAGCGGTCTGGAGAACGGTGCTCGGCATCCTCTTCATTGCGATGCTCTACAACGGCTTCACGCTCTTGCGCATCGACCCGCTGTTCCAGGGCATCGCGCTCGGCGTGATCATCCTGGTCGCGGTCGGCTTCGACGCGTGGTCGCGCACGCGAAGGAATTAGAGACATCCGGCCCCGCGGGTGGTGCGGGGCCGGAGCGGGTGACGGGGCCGGCGCGGGTGGTGCGCCGGCCCCGTTTTTTGCGCCCTGTGCCGTGGTGCCCGCGTGAGCGCTCAGCGTTCGGCGTGCGACAAGCGCGCGAATGGTCAGTTGTGGGGCTCTCCCCTCGCGCAGACCCCCACAACTGACCGTTCACCGATCCCGGAAGCCAGCCCGAGCATCCGCCGACCCCCGTCCGCAATTCAGGAAGGCGGTCCCGTCTATGCCGCAGCACCACTCACTGTCCGCACCATCTCCTGAATGACAAACACGGCGCGAGCTCGCGTGATGCGCGCCCACGCCGCCGAGCCGTGTCGCGTAGCCCCGGTGCCACAGCAGCCACGCCGCTGCCGGACACGTCCCCACGGCGAGGCGCCGCCACTGTCCGGGGCGACGCGACAACCGCCGGACTCCGGCTCGGCTCGTGGCATTCCCGGGCAGCTCGTCGCAGCGTCGCCGGCCTTCCGGCGTGGTCGCACACGCGAAACGGCGGGTGGCCCCAAGGTCACCCGCCGTCAGCGGTGCGAAGGTGAGACGCGCCCTACTTGTCGTCCTCGTCGAGGTACATGTAGGGGTTCGCGATGGGCTCGTCCTCGGGAAGGGCGGGGTTCATCCATTCCTTCCACGCGTCCTCGCCGAGCTCACCGCGCACGTGCTCGACCGACGCGGCAACGCGGTCGGCGACGGGCTTCAGCGGCAGACCGATCCGCTCGCCGTTGTACTTCACGACCTTGCCGTTGACGACGACGGTGTGCACGTCGGCGGTTCCGGCCTGGTACACGACGTGCGCGTACGGGTTGAGAATCGGCGTCATCGCGGGCGACTCGTCGTTCTTCAGCAGCACGATGTCGGCCTTCTTGCCCACGGTGATGGAGCCGAGCTTGTCGGCCATGCCCAGGGTGTGGGCGCCACCCATGGTCGCCTGCCAGACGGCGTCTTCCGCCTTCATGCGGTTGACGTTGACGGTCTCGCCCTGGCTCTGCGTCTCGAGGTGATCACGCGAGCGGAACGACGACAGCGTCGAGCGCATGGCCGAGAAGAAGTCGGCGCTCCACCACACGCTCGTGTCC
>DASSWY010000170.1:0-3422 GCA_035704325.1 Microcella sp.
ACTGGGCGCTGTCGCGACTGGCGTTGGATGGGTCACCATCAGGGAGCGACCGACACGGTGAGGGGCCGTACGCCTGGGCCTCGAGCGCACATCCCGTCGCGACGCGCGCGTTTGCGACACCCGCGAGCTGTAAGGAGCCCCCGTGTCTGATCGTCTGCCCACGTCATTCAACGAGCCGCTGAGCGTCGTTGACCCCGAGATCGCCGCCGTGCTTGAGCAGGAGCTCGGCCGCCAGCGCGACACCCTCGAAATGATCGCGAGCGAGAACTTTGTCTCGCGCGCCATCCTCGAGGCGCAGGGTTCGGTGCTCACCAACAAGTACGCCGAGGGCTACCCCGGCAAGCGCTACTACGGCGGCTGCGAGTTCGTCGACATCGCCGAGAACCTCGCCATCGAGCGTGCCAAGGCGCTGTTTGGTGCCGAGTACGCGAACGTGCAGCCCCACTCGGGTGCGTCGGCCAGCGCCGCCGTGCTGCACGCCCTCGCCCAGCCCGGCGACACGATCCTCGGCCTTGAGCTCGCCCACGGCGGCCACCTCACGCACGGCATGAAGTTGAACTTCTCGGGCAAGGTCTACAACGCCACCTCGTACGGCGTCGACCCCGAGACCATGCTCATCGACATGGACACGGTGCGCGCCAAGGCGCACGAGGTGAAGCCCGCCGTCATCATCGCCGGCTGGTCGGCCTACCCGCGCCAGCTCGACTTCGCCGCCTTCCGCGCCATCGCCGACGAGGTGGGCGCGAAGCTCTGGGTCGACATGGCGCACTTCGCCGGTCTCGTTGCCGCGGGCCTGCACCCCTCGCCGCTGCCGCACGCGCACGTCGTCTCGTCCACCGTGCACAAGACGCTCGCCGGCCCGCGTTCGGGCATCATCCTGAGCAACGACGAGTCGCTGTTCAAGAAGCTCAACTCGGCCGTGTTCCCCGGTCAGCAGGGCGGCCCGCTCATGCACGTGATCGCCGCGAAGGCGACCGCGTTCAAGGTGGCGGCCCAGCCCGAATTCCGCGACCGCCAGGAGCGCACGATGCGCGGGGCGAGCATCCTCGCCGAGCGCCTCACCGCCGACGACGCGCGCGCGGCCGGAATCGACGTGCTGACCGGCGGCACCGACGTGCACCTCGCCCTCGTCGACCTGCGCACCTCGCCGCTCAACGGCCAGGAGGCGGAAGACATCCTGCACGAGGTCGGCATCACCGTGAACCGCAACTCGGTGCCGTTCGACCCGCGCCCGCCGATGGTCACGAGCGGTGTGCGCATCGGCACCCCGGCGCTCGCGACCCGCGGCTTCGCCGACGAAGAGTTCCGCGAGGTGGCCGACATCATCGCCCACTCGCTCATGCCGAACCCCGACGTGGCGGCGCTGCGCGGGCGCGTGAACGAGCTGACGGCGGCGTTCCCGCTCTACCCGGGGCTGTAGGCGTGACGGCGCAGATCCTCGACGGGTCGGCGACCGCGGCCGCGATCAAGGCCGAGCTGCGTGAGCGCGTCTCGGCCTTGGCGTCGCGCGGCGTCGTGCCGGGGCTCGCGACCGTGCTCGTCGGCGACGACCCCGGCTCGCAGTGGTACGTCGCGGGTAAGCACCGCGACTGTGCGGAGGTCGGCATCGCGTCGATCCGCCGCGACCTGCCCGAGTCGACGACGCAGGCTGAGCTTGAGGCGGTGCTCGACGAACTCAACGCCGACCCCGCCGTCACCGGCTACATCGTGCAGCTGCCCCTGCCCGCGCACATCGACACCGACGCGATTCTCGAGCGCATCGACCCGGCGAAAGACGCCGACGGCCTGCACCCCACGAACCTCGGCCGGCTCATGCTGCGCGCGGCCCGTGAGATCGACACGCCCCTGCCGTGCACCCCGCGCGGCGTGATCGAGCTCGTGGCACGGCACGGCATCTCATGGGACGGCCTCGACGTCGTCGTGATCGGCCGCGGTGTGACCGTCGGCCGGCCAATCGGCTCGCTGCTCACCCGCCGCGCGGTCAACGCGACGGTCACGCTCACCCACACGGGCACGCGTGACCTCGGCGCACACCTGCGCCGCGCCGACGTGATCGTCGCCGCCGCGGGTGTGCCGGGGATCGTGTCGGCGGCCGACGTGAAGCCGGGCGCGATCGTGCTCGACGTGGGGGTGTCGCGCGTCACCGATCCCGACACGGGGAAGTCGCGCATCGCGGGCGACGTCGCCGACGACGTGCGCGAGGTTGCCGCGTGGGTGTCGCCGAACCCCGGGGGAGTGGGGCCTATGACGCGAGCGTTGCTGCTCGCGAACGTCGTCGAGACGGCCGAGCGCCAGGTCTAAGGACCACGCGGAGGGCACGGAGCCGCCCGCCCGCGGGCTCTTGACCCGCGGGCGGGGTCGGGCGTACGCTCGACCCCGCTATGAAGAGATAACGCAGTTCCGTCCCGCGCCCGAGGCTTCGCCCGGCGGGAACCCTGCGAGCCGAACGGCACACTCTTTTGCGATCTTCTTCTGCGTCTTCGCGCGCGGCATCGTCCGCGCACACCCTGCTGTCTGCCCCCGGCGTCGCGACCGTCAAGGCGACGCGACCTCTCGTTGCGCGCGGCGTGACGCGCATCCTCGACGGGCGCGCCGTCATTGACGGCGTTGACCTCGTCGTGCCGCCCGGCGCGCGCGTCGGCCTCATCGGCGAGAACGGCGCCGGCAAGTCGACGCTGCTGCGGCTGCTTGCCGGGGTCGATGCGCCCGACGGAGGCGCCACCGAGGTTCCCGCGCCCGTCGGATACCTCCCTCAGGAGGTCGCCGTTCACGGCTCGGCCCCCGTCGCATCGTTGATCGAGGATGCACGGGCGCCGTTTCGCGCGCTCGAACGGCGCCTTGAGGCGGCCGCCTCTGCCCTCGCCGCGGGCACCGACCCGAGCGCGGGCGACGAGTATGCGGCCGCGCTCGCCGAGGCGGAGGCCGCCGACCTCTGGTCATGGGAATCGCGCCGCGACGCGCTGCTCGACGGTTTCGGGCTGGCCGCGGTGCCGCTGGCGACACCCCTCGGTGAGGTGTCGGGTGGCCAGCGCAGCCGGTTCGCGCTGCTCGCCCTGCTGCTCGCCCGGCCGGCGACCCTGCTGCTCGACGAGCCGAGCAACCACCTCGACGACGCGGCGGTCGCGCTGCTCGTGCGCGAGCTGCGGGCCTGGCCGGGCCCGGTGCTGTTCGCCAGCCACGACCGGGCGTTCCTCGACGAGGTGGCGACAGAACTCGTCGACCTCGACCCGAGTCGCCGCCGCGCGACCGGCGAAAACGGCGGAGGCATGGCCACCCGCTACGGCGGCGGATTCAGCGACTACCTCGTCGAGCGTGCCCTCGAACGCGAGCGCTGGGAGGCGCGGGCCGAGCTCGAACGCCGCGAGGAGCGCCGCCTGCGCGAGGCGGCCAGTTCGGGGGCGCGGGCGCTCGACGGCCGCGCA
>DASSWY010000036.1:0-3677 GCA_035704325.1 Microcella sp.
GGCAGCGGTGGCGCGCACCGGCTCGCCGAATACCGGCGATGATCGCCGCATGTGGAGCCCGGCCAGCATCGCGCAGCTTCTGTATGAGCTGGGTGGCATTGCCTCAGCCGCGGAACTGCGCGCACATGGCCTCAGCGCTCAAGACCTTCGCCTCGCGCACGATTACGGGTCACTTCGCCGCGTGCGTCGGGGCTGGTACGCGCATCCCGAGGTCGCGGCGCCCGTCATCCAGGCGTGGGCGTGGGGCGGCGTGCTGAGCTGCCACTCAGCGATCGAATTCGGGGACGACATCTATCGCGCCGACAGCTCGCTCGCCCTGCCCCTCCACGTGTGCGTGCCCGTCAACTCACCGATCCCGAGCCGGCCACTCAGCGCCCGCTCAACGGTCCCCGTCGTCCTTCACTGGGAGACGCTGCCCGAACACGGCGACCACCCACAGCGCGGTCGCCCGCGTCGCGTCGTTGCAGCCACGCACACGGCAACTCGGCACGCATCGCGATGCGACCGTACTCACGCACCCAGCTACCGACTCACCTACTCACGAGTGCGTCGAACAGCGTCACGCGGTTGGCTCGACTGAACCGCGGACCGTGCCCGACCGCCAGCTTCGCGGCGCGGCCTACTTGCCGCTGAGCGCGTCGGTGAGCAGCGAGATGAGCGCCTGCAGCTGCACGGTGCCCTCGGCCGCGACCTCTTCATCCGACCCGTCGAGCGCGCGCGCCGCGAGGCCCGCCTTCGCATCGATCAGGTCGGCGATGCGCGCGTCGATGGTCTGCGCGGCCAGGATGCGCCACGCCGTCACCGGCATGTCCTGGCCGATGCGGTGCACGCGGTCGATCGCCTGCGTCTGCTCCGCCGACGTCCACGACAGCTCCGCCAGCACCACGTTCGACGCGGCCTGCAGGTTGAGGCCGACACCCGCCGCGGTCAACGAACACACGATGACGGCCACGTCCTCGTCGTTCGTGAACGCGTCGATCGCCTCCTGGCGCGCCTTCGGAGACTGGTCACCGCGAACGCTGACCGCGCGGAGGCCCGCCTGCGCGAAATGCTGCTCGGCAGCATCCATGACATCGATGTGCTTGGCAAAGAAGACGACCTTGCCGACGTTGCGCGCCAGCTGGGCCGTGTAGTCGGCCGCCAGCACCGCCTTCGCGGTACCAATCTGGCGCACCATCGTGAAGACGTTGTCGCCCGACGATGACTGCCGCGACTCCTCCAGCTCCGCAGCGGCGACGAGCCGCACGAGCTCGGCGTCGACCCCCACGGGCGGAACCTCGCGGTTCTCGGCCGCGCGACGGTAGCGCGCGACCAGGCGCGCCACGAGCGCGCGCTCGCTCGCCCGAATCGACCGGCCAAACTCGTCATCCAACTCGACCGGAATGTCGGCGATGCGACGCGCCGGAATGTCGGCCGCGACATCCACCTTCTTGCGGCGCACGATTCCCATGTCGATGACCGACTTGCGGGCCTCGGCGAAGAAACCCTGGTCAGCGGGGGTCAGCCCCGTCGACTCGAGGCGGTTCATGAGCTCACCAAGTGGCTTCTTGTCGTCGATCCACCCGAGGAACTTCCATATCATGCGGAAGTCTTCGATCTGGTTGATCAGCGGAGTACCGGTGAGCGCCATCATGAGCGCCTTCGGGTGCAACACGCGGATGTTCGCGGCGAGCGACTGCACGTGACGCGAGCGCTGCGAGGTGGCGTTCTTGATGAAGTGTGCCTCGTCAACGACCATGCCCTTGAAGCCAAACCGGCCGAGCCAGCCGACGTGCCGGTCGAGGATCTCGTAGTTGACGATGATCACGTCGGCGAACGCATCGAGGGTGTCGCCGTCGCCGTGCACGACCGTCGCGGTGCGCTGCGGAATCCAGCGTTCCACCTCGCGCGCCCAGTTGGTCTTGACAACGTTCGGCACGACGACGAGCAGCGGGAAGGCCTTCGCGACGTTCGCCGCCATGAGTGCCTGCGCCGTCTTGCCGAGGCCCGGCTCGTCGGCGAGCAGGAAGCTGCGGTGTCCGGCGCGCACCGACTCAATGAGGCGCGCCTGGTGGCGCATCAGTGGGAGGCCACCGGGCGTCGCGAGGGAGGCCGCCTCGGGCAGCTCCATCGTCGCGGCCTGGCCGCCGGCGCCGTACTCGAACGAGCGGAACAGCGGCTCGATGAGCTCCCAGTTGGCGAGCCGCGTCGAGCTGGGCTTCGGCGGCGGGGTCAGCGCCGACAGGTCGGGGGCGAGGAAGGGGTTCGCCAGCTGCGCCTGCTTGACGCTCGGCGGAACAACCTGCTTCGCCGCCTCCGGTGCCACCTGTACGGGCTCGGACACGATCAGCAGCTCGTCGGGCTCGAGTTCGGCACCCGAGGCCAGCAGCATGTCGCGGCGCAGCGCCTTCGCGGCGTCCGAGACCTTCGCCTCGGGCGCCAGCAACGCGATCAGCGAGGTGTCGCGCGCGGCCGTCTTCGCCATGATGCCGGCCAGGCCGTCGAGGCGCTTCAGCACCTCGGCGCGCTCAGAGTCGGGCACCTCGTGGTCGTCCTTGACCCGGGCGCGCTCTTCGCGCACGAGCAGCGCGGCGACCTGGAACTTCGTGCGGTTCGAGGGGCTCACCTTGCCGCGGCCGGCCGCGTTCTCGACCTCACGCACGGCGCGCGCCAGGATCGGGATGATGCCCTCTTCGTCGAGCGGCCGTCGGCGACGACGCCCGGCCGTTCCGCGGGAATTCTGCTTGCTGCGCTGGCCGGTCTGGGCCATGACCCTCCTCGGGTGCTGACAGGTAACGTCTCGCGGCGTGACTGCCCGACCGCGAGGGTGACGCGTCGCCCCGCGGTGCCGCCGGGGCGAGATGCACGCGGGGTCTGACCCGGCCGAGAACGGCCGGTGACCTGTCGTGCGCAGCCCAGTCTAGTGCACCGGCGGCCGATCGTGACGAATCGTGGCGTCTCGGCGCGCGGCACGGCGCGTGCTGCTGCACCATGGTGTCGTGGACCTCTTCGACCCCACCACCCCCGTCGTGCTCGACGGCGGACTCGGCAGTCACCTCGAGCAGACCGGGCACGACCTCAGCGGTGAATTGTGGAGCGCGCGACTGCTGCGCGACGCCCCCGACGCGATCGTCGCCGCCCACCGCGACTACTTCGCCGCCGGGGCCGAGGTCGCCATCACGGCCTCCTACCAACTCTCCTATTCGGGGATGCACGCGGCCGGTCATTCCGACGAGCTCACGACCGCGCTCCTCGCCGAGAGCGTCGCGCTGGCCGCGCGCGCCCGAGACGACGTGCGCCCGGGCGGTGTGGTCGCCGCGTCAATCGGACCGTACGGCGCAGCCCGCGCCGACGGATCCGAATACCGCGGCGACTACGAGCTCGACCGCGCAGGGCTGGTGGCATGGCACGAGCGCCGCTTCGCGGAGCTCGCCAGCTCGGGCGCCGAGCTGCTCGCAATCGAGACGATTCCCTCGCGCGACGAGTCACTCGCGCTGCTCGAGCTGCTGAAGGGGTCGGGCGCGACGGCGTGGCTGTCGTTCACCGTGGCAGACGGGCGCCTGCGCACGGGCGGTGACCTGGCCGAGGCCTTCGCCGACGCCGACCGGGTCGACGAGGTCGTCGCCGTCGGCATCAACTGCTCGCACCCCGCCGAGGTCGACGGGGCGATCCGAGCAGCCCGCAGGGTGACCGACAAG
>DASSWY010000276.1:0-6468 GCA_035704325.1 Microcella sp.
GAGCGATGACGCCGCCAATGGTGGCGACGTATTCGAGCGCGCGGCGCATGATGAGCGGGTCGGCGACGCAGTGCCCGTCGTCGCTGAAGACGCGCACCTGCGCCCGCGACGCGGCCATCGCGCCGAGCTCGGCGAGCTGACGGCCCTCGAGGCCGACGGTGACGGCGCCGATGGGACGCACGGTGGCGTAGCCGTGCTGGCGACCCAGTGCCTCCACCTGCTCGACGACGCCCGCCGTGTCGGCGACGGGCGACGTGTTCGCCATCGCGAACACGGCGGTAAACCCGCCCGCGGCCGCCGCCCGGGTGCCAGTGAGCACGGTTTCGCTCGCCTCTCCCCCGGGCTCGCGCAGGTGCGTGTGCAGGTCGACGAGGCCGGGAAGTGCGACGAGCCCGTCGGCGTCAATCACGCGGTCACCCGCGGCCGGGTCGACGGATCCGACGGCGTCAATGCGGCCGTCGACGATGCGGATGTCGGCCGTCTCGCCCCCGAGCAGGCGCGCGCCGCGCACGATGAGGCCGCTCATGCGCGCTCCTCCTCGACGCCGGCGACGAGGAGGTAGAGCACTGCCATGCGGATCGACACCCCGTTCGTGACTTGTTCGAGCACCGTCGACCGAGTCGAGTCGGCGGCGACGGACGCGATCTCGAGACCGCGATTCATGGGCCCCGGGTGCATCACCATCGTATCGGCGGGCAGCGCCGCGAATCTCTCGGCGGTCAGCCCCCAGATGCGCCCGTACTCGCGCTCGCTCGGGAAGTAGGCGTCGACCATGCGCTCGCGCTGAATGCGCAGCATCATGACGGCGTGCGGTTCGGTGGCGAGCGCGTCGTCGAGCAGCGCGTGCACCGTCACCGGCCACTCGTCGATGCCGGCCGGCTGCAGCGTGCGCGGGGCCACGAGGTGCACCTCCGCGCCGAGGGTGGCGAGCAGCCAGACGTTCGAGCGCGCGACGCGAGAGTGCAGAATGTCGCCGACGATCACGACGCGCGTTCCGTCGAGGGCGCGCCCCCGCGCATCCGCGCCATGAATGCGGCGACGCAGGGTGAAGGCGTCAAGCAGGGCCTGGGTGGGGTGCTCGTGGGTGCCGTCGCCGGCGTTGACGATGCTCGCGTCGATCCAGCCGGCGTGGGCGAGGCGGTGGGCGGCGCCCGACGCGGGGTGGCGTACGACGATCGCGTCGGCGCCCATCGCGACGAGCGTCTGCGCCGTGTCCTTCAGGCTTTCGCCCTTCGACACGCTCGAGCCCTTCGCGCTGAAGGTGATGACGTCGGCGCTGAGGCGCTTCGCCGCCGACTCGAACGACAGGCGCGTGCGGGTCGAGTCTTCGAAGAAGAGGTTGACGACGGTCTTGCCGCGCAGGGCGGGCAGCTTCTTCACCTCGCGGTCGGCCGTCGCGGCCATCTCTTCGGCGACGTCGAGGATGCGCACGGCAGCCTCGCGGTCAAGGTCGCGGGTGGTCAGCAGGTGCTTCATTGGCTGATCGCCACCTCGTCGACGCCGTCGACCTCGGTGAGGCGCACGAAGACGCGCTCGGAGACGGACGACGGCAGGTTCTTGCCCACGAAGTCGGCGCGAATCGGCAGCTCGCGGTGGCCCCGGTCAACGAGCACCGCGAGGCGCACGGCGCGCGGGCGGCCGTGGTCGGCGAGCGCATCCAGCGCAGCACGCACGGTGCGGCCCGAGTAGAGCACGTCGTCGACGAGCACGACGGTGGCCCCGTCGATTCCGGCGGCAGGGATGCGCGTGGGGGCCGGAGCGCGCGTCGCGCTGCGCCCCAGGTCGTCGCGGTGCATCGTCACGTCGAGCGAGCCGATCTCGGCGACGCCCGCTTCGATCTCATCGACGATGCGGCCGAGGCGCTCGGCAAGCGCGGTGCCGCGGGTCGGGATGCCGAGAAAGACGAGGCGGCCATCGCCGCGCCGGGCCTCGAGGATCTCGTGGGCGATACGGCGCAGGGCACGCGCGATGTCGTCAGAGTGCAGCACAGGGCGTGCGCTCATGCCGACCTCCTTCCCCGCCTCACAGGACGGTGCTTAAAGGATGTCTGGGTGTGTGACCAGCCTAGCGGTCGTCGGCCACGCGGGCGACCGCGCGCACGGGGGCGCCGTCGAGGCCGTCGAGCTTGAGCGGCAGGATGATCGCCTCGGCTCCCGACGCCGGCACGCGGTCGAGCGCGCACAGATTCTCGACGATCACGCCGCCCCGCCCGAGCCACAGCTCGTGCACGGGCAGGTGCCAGGCGCCGTCCTCGCCCGGCCACGACGCATCGGGGTTCAGCGTGTCGACGCCGAGCACCCGCACGCCGCGCGCCCAGAGGGCGTCGGCGAGGTTAACGTCGATGACCGGATGCTCGAGGTACGACGCGTCGTCGAAGCGCCCGTCCCAGCCCGTCATGATCGCGACGATGTCTCCGGCCGCGATGTGCGGCGCGGTCTCGAGCACCTCGAGGCCGATGGATGCGCGCGCGGCGCGGCCCCGCGCATCCAGAACGACCAGCGGGGCGATGAGCTGCGCGAGCGGGATCGCCTCGAGCGTCGCGCCGTCGGCGATCGAGTGCGCCGGTGCGTCGACGTGAGTGCCGGTGTGGCTGCCGAGGTGCAGGGCACTCACGCGGAAGCCGTCAGCGGCGACGGTCGCCGCGTCGCTGACCGTCACCACCGGGTCACCGGGGAAGACGGTCATCCCCCCGGTGATCCGGTGGCTCAGGTCAATCAGCATGCCGAGAGGCTATGCCCGCTCGGCGAGCTCGGGGGCGGCGTCGGCGAGGTGCGCGTGCTCGGGGTCCGTGCCGTCACGCTTCAGGCGACCGGTCGCCGCGGCCGCCGCGAGGGCGACAATCACCGTGAACACGAACGCCGGGATCGTCGCACCGATGGGGCTGCCGACCTGATAGGTCAACAGCAGCGAGAAGCCGAAGCCCAGCAGCCATACGACGACGTTCGTGATGTTGACGCCGCCGGTGAACCAGTAGCGACCACCGCGATCCTGAAGGATCTCGGCCGTGTAGACGCGCCGGTTCACGACGTAGTAGTCGACGATCATGATCGCGAACACGGGGATGAAGATCGCGCCGATCACGAACAGGAAATCGATGAACAGGAACAGCAGGCCGAGGAAGGTTGAGCCGATCACGGTGAGTAGCCCAATAACCAGCGCCGTCGGCAGGAACTTCAGCTTCAGCTGCGGGATCGCGTTGATGGTGCTGGTGGTCATGCCGTACACCACGAGCGTGTTCGTCGCCATCACGGAGACGAAGATGACGATCGCGAGAGCGATGCCGAACTCGGCCACGATCGTCGCCGGGTCGAAGCCGATCGGCTCGCCACCAGAGAGCACGACGTACGCGATCGCCGTCGCCCCGAGGGTCATCGAGAGGAAGGTAGAAGCGACGTAGCCGACACCCGAGCCGACAACGGTCGGGCGGGTGTTGCGCCCGAGGCGGTTGAAGTCGGCCGAGAGTACCGTCCACGAGATCGCGGTGGCGATCACGATGTCGAGCACCGTGAGGTTGGTCAACTCGAACGACGCGTCGGCGGCGATACCGAAGTAGTCGCTCGGGGGGAAGGTGGTGAAGGCCACCGTCAGCACGTAGCCGATGATGCCGATCATGACGACGGCGAGCCAGGGCTCGACGCGGCTGATGCCCTCGTGACCAAAGATCGCGAGCCCCACCACGATCATCTGGCAGAGCGCCGAAAACAGGGCCTCGTTCGAGAAGCCGGTCAGCTCGGCGACGACGTAGTTCACCGTGATGCCGGCGAGCATCGCCTGAACCCAGCTCCAGCCGAGCAAGATCAGCAGGTTGGCCGCCACGGGCAGCAGCGAGCCGCGCGTGCCGAAGGAGCCGCGCGTGAGCGACATGGTCGCGAGCCCCGTGCGGGTGCCCATCGCGCCGACGGCGACGAGCACGGCACCGCCGACGATCGAGCCGACCAGGATCATGAGCAGGGCGTCGGCATAGGTGACGCCGGGAATGAACAGCGTGCCCGTCAGCATCGTCGTCACGACGAAGTTCGACGCGAGCCAGATCATGGCGATGCGCCCCCAGCCGAGGCTGCCCTTGACGGGCCCAGACCCGTCGGCGTTCGCTTCGAGGCGATCGTTGAGGCGGCGCCAGGCGGATGCGCGCGCGGTCGGTGCGGACATGGTGACTCCTTTGTCAGGTGTGGTGGGGTGGGGAGAAACGTTTAGGAGCCGCTCGGCAGCGACAGGTGCTCGTGCACGGCCAGCAGGCGCCCATCAGCACCGCGGTGGAACACGATCGTTTCGCGCTCGGTCGACGTCAGATCGTCGCCCGGGACGCCGGCGGTCGTGTCGACGGTGTGCGTGAAGACGGCGGTGTCGCCGAGCAGCTGGATGTGGGCGTCACGGCTCGTGCAGGAGACGACCCGCCACCCGTCGGCGAGCCACGAGTCCCACAGGGCCTCGTACTGGGCGCGGGTGTCGAGCCGCGCGGGCTCGGGGTGGAAGACGAAGGTGGCATCGGCGGCGAAGGCCGCGAAGTAGTCGTCGGTCGCGGTGCGCGCGAAAGCATCGACAATGTGGGCGGCGGCGGCACGGACGTCGTCCTCCGTGAGCGCGGCGGGCACTGCTGCTGACATCGGTGTCCTCCCTGGCCGATTAGGTGCTCATTGTGCACCATTCGTTGCCTGCCAGACAACACCGCTATCGTCGTCGCTCCCGCCCGCCCTGTCAAGGGCGTGGCGGGAGCGCGACGAGTGGGCTAACCCCAGCGCTTCAGCAGATGCTTTTCCAGGAGCCCGACCAGGGCATCCGTCGACTTACCGAGGATGGCGAGCAACACGATCGCCAGGAAGAGCCGGTCGATGCGACCGTTGTTTTGGGATTCGACCAACAAGAAGCCGAGTCCCATGCTCGAGCCGACAATCTCAGCGGCCACCAGGAACAGCCAGGCCTGGGCGAGCGCGAGGCGCAAACCCGAGATCACCGCCGGCACAATCGCGGGAAGCTGCACCGTCGTCAACAGCGACACGCCCGTGTAGCCGTACGCACGACCGAGTTCGACGAGTTGACGATCGACGTGACTCAGGGCGCCAGCAACGGTCGTGTAGACCGGAAAAGCCGCGCCAATGGCGATGAGGACCACCTTCGAATCTTCACCAAAGCCCAGGTACAGCAACAACAGCGGCGCCCAGGCCAGCGATGGAACCGCGCGCAGGGCCCCGATGGTCGGAGACAGCGCCCCGTCGGCCCGCCGCGACAGACCGACGATGGCGCCGAGCACGAGGCCGACAACCGCTCCGATCGCAAACCCGATGAGAACGCGCTGGGTGGAGATAGCCACGTACAGCCCCAGCAGCCCGCGCTCGGCCAGGTCGGCCGCCGCGACGACGAGCGACTCAGGAGACGGCAGGCGGTAGGCCGGGATCCACCCGAAGGTCGACGCCGCCTGCCAGAGGGCAAAGATGGCGATCGGCAGAATGGCGCCCAGGGCTATGTGCGCCAGCCGTCGCCGGCCGGAGCGTGGGGCACGGCGCCGACGATCAATGCCGGACGGGCCCTCGACCGACACGGCAACGGACGCCGTGGTCACACGATTGCGCTCTTCAATGGCCATCGGTGCCCCCTCGACTACTCGAACCGACCGGGGTCAGCGGCAGCGGCGTAGTCGGGCACGAGGAGGCTGTCGAGAGCGACATCAACCGCCTCCTGCGACGCGATATCACCGTTCGCGACCTGGATCGGACCGACAGCTTCGAGAACGGCGCGCTGCGCCTCGCCCGGGACGGGGTCAAGGTCGATGACCGTGCGCTCGAGCACGGCGCGGGCGATATCGATGTCGATGGCGCCGATCTCGGCGAGAATCTGCGCAGCATCTTCGGGGTTCTCGAGCGCCCAGGCGCGAGCCCGTTCGTAGGCGTCAACGACAAGCTGCAGCAGGTCGGGACTGCGTTCGATGAACTCTTCAGTCGCATTGAGCACACCGTAGGTGTTGAAGTCGATGTTGCGGTAGAAGAGCTCGGCTCCCGACGCCTCGGCAGACGCCATCATCGGGTCAAGCCCCGACCACGCGTCAACCGTGCCGTTCGCGAGCGCCGCAGCGCCATCGGCGTGCTGCAGGTTTTGGATGGTGACCTCGCTGGCGTCGACACCCGCGTCCTCGAGCGCCTGCAGCAGGAAGAAATAGGGGTCGGTACCGACCGTGACGGCGACCGTCGCGCCACGCAGGTCGGCCACCTCGTCAATCTCTGACCCTTCTGGCGCAACAAGTGCCGACCATTCGGGCTGCGTGTAGATGCTCACCGTTTGGATCGGCGAACCGTTGGCACGGGCGAGCAGAGCGGCTGAACCGGCCGTCGAGCCGAGGTCGAGCTCACCGGCGCGCAGGCCCTCGTTGGCACGATTCGAGCCGAGGGACTGCGTCCACACGACCTCGACATCGTCGCCCAGCTCGGCCTCAAGCCAGCCCTGCTCGCGAATGATGAGGCTGAGCGGGTTGTAGGT
>DASSWY010000303.1:0-4105 GCA_035704325.1 Microcella sp.
GAGAAGACCGGCGTCTTTCTCGACCGCTTCGCCATCAACCCCGTGAACGGCGAGCGGCTGCCCATTTGGGCGGCCGACTACGTGCTCGCCGACTACGGGCACGGGGCCGTCATGGCCGTTCCCGCGCACGACCAGCGCGACCTCGACTTCGCTCGGGCCTTCGATCTGCCGGTGAAGATGGTCGTCGACACGCTGGCCCCGGTGACCGGCGCGATTCCCGTCATCACGCCCGAGATGCTCGAGGAGGAGCCGCCCACGATCGACCCGGCGGTCACCGGCGAGGCGCTCACCGGCGATGGGCGCATGATCAACTCGGGCCCGCTCGACGGCCTGAGCAAGAACAACGCGATCAAGCGGGTGATCGAACTGCTGGAAGAGCGCGGCACCGGTCGCGCGGCGAAGACCTACCGCCTGCGTGACTGGCTGATCAGCCGCCAGCGGTACTGGGGCACGCCCATCCCGATCATGTACGACGAGGATGGCCGCGAGGTACCGGTTCCCGAGGATCAGCTGCCGGTGCGGCTGCCCGACGCCGCCGGCATCGACATGAAGCCGAAGGGCACCTCGCCGCTGGGTGGCGTTGAGTCGTTCGTCTCGACGACCACGCCCGACGGCCGGCCCGCGCGCCGTGACACCGACACGATGGACACCTTCGTCGATTCGTCGTGGTATTTCCTGCGGTTCCTGGCACCGAACGACGACACCCAGGCGTTCGACCCGCGCGACGCTGAGAAGTGGGCTCCCGTCGACCAGTACGTCGGCGGAGTCGAGCACGCGATTCTGCACCTGCTGTACGCGCGCTTCATCACGAAGGTGCTGTTCGACCTCGGCTACGTCAGCTTCACCGAGCCGTTCACGGCGCTGCTCAACCAGGGCATGGTGATTCTCGACGGCGCGAAGATGTCGAAGTCGAAGGGCAACCTCGTCTACTTCACCGAGGAGCTCGACCAGTACGGCGTCGACGCGGTGCGCCTCACCATGGCGTTCGCCGGCCCGCCGGAGGACGACATCGACTGGCGTGATGTGTCGGTCACGGGCTCGCAGAAGTTCTTGGCGCGTGCCTGGCGCCTCTCGGGCGAGGTGTCGTCTGACGTTGATGTCGACTTCGACGAGGGCGACCGCGCACTGCGTCGCGTGACACACCGCTTCCTCGCCGAGGCCCCGGGCCTCGTTGAGTCGTTCAAGTTCAACGTCGTCGTCGCGCGCACGATGGAGCTCGTCAACGCGATCCGCAAGACCGTCGACTCGGGCCCGGGGGCGGGCGACCCCGCCGTGCGTGAGGCCGTCGAGGCCGTCACGATCGCACTGTCGCTGTTTGCGCCGTACACGGCAGAAGACATGTGGCACCGACTCGGTCGCGGGGATGCCGCGGCCGGTCGCGCCGGGCTCGTCGCGTTCGCGGGGTGGCGCAAGGCCGACCCGACGTTGCTCGTCGATGACGAGGTCACGGCGGTGGTGCAGGTGGACGGCAAGGTGCGCGAGCGCCTCACCGTGAGCCCGCGCGTCGGCAACGACGAGCTCGAGGCGCTGGCGCTCGCGTCGGACGCCGTACAGCGCGCAATCGGGGGGCGTGAGATCGTGCAGACGATCGTGCGCGCGCCGAAGGTCGTGAGCATCGCGACGCGCAAGTAGGGCGGGCCCGCCGGCGCTGACGCGGCAGGGTCGCCGCTCCTCCCCACCGAGAGGGCCGACAGGCCCTGCCCTGGTTGGGCGTGCGGGCTGGTGTGTCGCACGCGTGCACGCCGTACCGTCGCGGCGTGCTGCCCGACGAGAGCCCTTCCGCGGCCGAACCCCCGAGGCGGTCGCTGCGCCTGAGGGCGGCTGTCGGCGGCGTCGTGGTGCTGGTGCTCGTAGGGCTCGGGGCCGCTGTCATTACGTCGATCGTGACGCCGGGCGGCGAGCGCATCACGGTGTCGGCGGTCGACCCGGGTGCGGCCGGCTCTGACGGGGCGCGAGCCGGCGATGACGTGGGCGGCGCCGGGGGCGGGGGCGCGCATCCTGACGACGCCGCCGTGGTGGAGGCGCGCGTCGTCCTCGTGCACGTCGCCGGAGCCGTCGCGAACCCCGGCGTGGTCGAACTTGCCGAGGGCGCGCGCGTGCTCGACGCCGTCGCCCGCGCCGGCGGCGCGGCCGATGACGCCGAGCTCACGGCGGTGAATCTCGCCCGCGTCGTGGTCGACGGCGAGCAGATCGTCGTGCCGCGCGTCGGGGAGGCGCCGGCGCCAGGGCCGGGTGCGCCAGGCAGCGGCGCGGCATCGCCGGGCGCGACGGGTCTCGTCAACATCAACGTTGCCGATGCGACGGCGCTGGAAACGCTGCCCGGGGTGGGGCCAGCCCTCGCCGCGCGGATCATCGCGTGGCGTGACGAGAACGGGCCATTTCGCAGCGTCGACGAACTGCTGGCCGTGTCGGGAATCGGCGAGAAGACGCTCGACGGTTTTCGCGAGCTGGTGACGGTGTGACGGTCGGCGCGGCGATCCGACGACGGCGAGTGGATGCGCGGCTCGCTCTGCCGGCGGCCGTCGCGTGGGTCGTCGCGATGGTCCTCATCGGGATTCCCGCCTCATCGGTCGGCTCGGTGGCGATCACGGTCGTGCTGGCCTGTGCTGGTGGCGGCCTGGTGGCGGCACTCGGGGGCCGGCGGCGCGCGGTCGGCGGCGGGGCGAGCGTTCGGTCGGTCAGTGCCCTCGCGCCCACGCTGTTCATCACCGCGCTCGTCGCTGCCGCCGTCGCCCTGGCAGCCCCCGCACGCACCCCTCCGCCCGTCGACGCCGCCCTCGACGGCGCACCCGTTGACGTGCGCGTGCAGCTCGAGGTCACCGCGATGCCGGGCGAGGCCAGTGTGCCCGCTCGACTCGTGGCTATCAGCGACCGTGCCGGCGTCAGCTACGCGGTCTCGGTGCCCGTGCGGCTGGTGGCTGTCGAGGTGCCCGCGCGCGAGCCCCTCGGCACGACGCTCGAGGCCACGGCGCGGCTCATCGCGCTCGAGCCGGGCGACGCGCGGGTCGCCCTGCTTCGGCCGCTCGGCGACTGGCAGCCCACCCGCGACCCGCCGCCGGTGCTCGCGTTCGGCGACGGCCTGCGCGAGCGGTTCCTCGGCCTCATGCAGCACTTTGGCGGCGACGGCGCCGTGCTGCTGCCGGGTCTCGCGATCGGCGACACCTCGGCGGTGCCCGACGACCTCGACCTCGCCATGAAACACAGCTCGCTCAGTCACCTCACCGCCGTCAGCGGCGCGAACTGCGCCATCGTCGTCGGTCTGATCCTCGCCCTCGGCGCCGTGTTGCGCTGGCCGCGGGGCGTGCGCATTGCGGCCGCACTCGCCGCGTTGGCGTTCTTCGTCGTGCTGGTGACGCCCGAGCCGAGCGTGATCCGCGCCAGCGTCATGGCGACCGCCGTGCTCATCGCGGTGCAGGCGGGGCGGCCCGCGCAGGGGCTGCCGATCCTCGCGCTCGCCGTGATGAGCATCCTGATCATCGACCCGTGGATCGCACGTCAGTACGGCTTTGTGCTGTCAGTGCTCGCGACGAGCGCGCTGCTGGTGCTGGCGGGGCCGCTCGCCGAACGCATGCGAACCGTCATGCCGGAGCCCGTCGCGCTGTGGATCGCCGTACCGCTCGCCGCGCAGCTGGTCTGCCAGCCGGTGCTCATTCTGCTGCAGCCCGAGATTCCGGTGCTGGGGGTCGTCGCGAACATTCTCGCCGCGCCCGCGGCGCCGATCGCGACGATCGTGGGCATGGTCGCGTGCCTGCTCGCGCCCGTCGTGCCGTGGCTCGCCACGGCCGTCGCCGCGGTTGCCTGGCTGCCGTCGTCGTGGATCGCCGGTGTTGCGCGCGTGACCGCCGAGCTGCCCGGCGCGCTGCTGCCCTGGCCCGAGGGGGCACTCGGCGCCGCCTTGCTCGCGGCCGTCACCCTCGGGCTGCTCGTGGCGCTCGGGGTGCCCTGGGCGCCGGGCTCGCCGCGACGGCGCCGGCAGGTGCGGCTCGTCGCCTGCTCGCTGGTTGTTGTGGTGATGGGCGCCACCGCGGGTGCCGATGCCGTGCGCGACCGACTGCGACCCGGCGAGTGGAGCATCGCCCAGTGCGACGTCGGGCAGGGCGACGCG